>DASXGO010000296.1:0-4436 GCA_036489055.1 Candidatus Cybelea sp.
CGCGAGTACCGCGACGAGCTTTCTACCGCGCAATGGAGCACCGTACTCGCCGACGCCGCCGCGCTGGGAGTGGTTCAGGCACATTTTTCGGGCGGCGAGCCGACGCTTCGCCCCGATCTCCCCGAACTCGTCGAGACGGCGGCGCGCGCGGGGCTCTACACCAATCTCATCACGCAAGGAACCTTCCTTGAGGATGCGGCCCTAGACGAGCTGATCGGCCGCGGGCTCGATCACATTCAGATCAGCATTCAGGCACCGTCCGCGGCGGCGGCCGATCGCATCGCGGGCGCCACCGTGCATGAAAAGAAACTGGAGGTGCTGGAGCGCGTGCGCGATCGCGATGTCGCCCTGACGCTGAACTGCGTGCTGCACCGCCAAAATCACGACGCGATCGGCGACGTGATCGCGCTTGCCGAACGCTTGCGCATTACGCGTCTGGAACTGGCCAACGTGCAGTTCTACGGCTGGGCCTACCGCAACCGCGCGGCGCTTATGCCGACCCTCGAGCAGGTTCGGCGCGGCGAAGCGATCGTCGAAGCGGCTCGCGAACGGTTGCGCGGCAGGATGGAGATCGTGTACGTGCTTCCGGATTACTTCGGCGACTTTCCCAAGCCGTGCATGAACGGTTGGGGCAGCCACTTCATGACCGTCACTCCAACCGGAGACGTGCTGCCGTGTCCGGCGGCCAGTGCGATACGCGATTTAGCGTTTGAAAACGTCCGCCGCCGGCCGCTTGGCGAGATCTGGCGGAACTCCGACGCATTCGAGCGTTTCCGCGGCACCGCGTGGATGCCCGAACCGTGCCGGTCGTGCGAACGCCGTGAGCTGGACTGGGGCGGATGCCGATGTCAAGCGTTCTTGCTCACCGGTGACGCTGCCGTTACCGATCCGGCTTGTTCGCTCAGTCCCCATCATGGAATCGTTGCCGCGTTACGTGAGGAGCCGTCGCCGGCGCAAGCGATCCCGCGGCGAATGTGATCGTTCGCGTCCTCGGATCGGCGGCGGGCGGCGGCGTGCCGCAGTGGAATTGCGCTTGCCGGAACTGTCAGGCGGCGCGCACCGGAAGCGCGCCGCGCCGCACCCAATCGAGCCTCGCCGTTAGCGCCGATGGCGTCCGCTGGACGTTGCTCAATTGTTCGCCGGATATCGCAGCGCAAATCGAAGCGTTTCCCCCGCTGCACCCGCCGCCGCCGCGCGGTACGCCGATCGCCGGCATGCTGCTCACCGACGCCAACATCGACCACATCGGCGGATTGGCGGTGCTCCGCCAACGCGGCGGCCACGATGGATTTGTCATCCGCTCCAGCGCGACGGTTCGCGAAATCGCGACGGCCCAACCCGGCTTCGCGCCGTTCGCGGCTCCCCCGCACCGCTGGCTTGACGCGTCGCTGGGAGAATCGATCCCAAGCGACGGCGATAACGATCTTGTCGGCGGCGCGCTCGCGGTCACCACGATCGCGGTACCCGGCACGACTCCCGGATACGCCGGGCGCCGGCCGAAGCCAGGCGCGGTCGTCGCCTATGAGATTACCGGCGCGCGCACGCGCGGGCCGCTGCTCTTTGCGCCGGTTTTTAGTGCAATCGATGAGCGGCTCGGTGCCGCGATCGCACGAGCATCGGTCGCGTTTTTGGATGGATCCTTTTACAGCGATGACGAGCTGATCGAGACGCAGCTTCTCGCCAAGCACGCGCGGGCGCTCGGCCATCAGCCGGTCGGGGGCAACGGCGGAACCCTGGCGCAGTTGCGCGGCACGCGGACGCGAATCATCTTCACGCATCTGAACAACTCCAACCCGATGCTCGATTCCGCTTCCGGCGCCTACGCGGCCGTGCGCGAGTTCGGAGCGGAGCTCGCCCACGACGGGATGGAGCTGACGCTTTAGTCGAACATACGGCCTATGCTGCTCGCGTTGCTCGCGTCGCTCTTTGTAACGGAAAACGACTTTCAGAGCCTCGTGTCGCTGCATTCGCCCGCAATCGCCGCCGACGGAAAGACCGCGGCGGTCGTCGCTTCGCGCGTGGCGTGGGACGCCGACAAACGCACCAACGATCTCATCGTCGTGGATCTGGCTTCGGGCGCGCAGCAAACTCTGCTCTCGAATCGTCCGGGACTCTCGGATCCGGCCTTTGCGCCCGACGGGACGCAGCTCGCATTTCTTGCCGAAGACTCCGCGAGCAAAGATCCGCACACACGCGTCTTCGTGATGCCGCTGCCGGAAGGCACACCCCGCGCGGTTACCCCCAGCGATACCGACGCAGCAGAATTTGCATGGCGCCCGGACGGGCGCGCCATCGCATACGCCGCCGCCGATCCCAAGCCGCAAAAAACCGGTGCCGATCGCTTTCGCGACAGCTTTGTGTTCACGACCGAACCGATTACGGCGCGGGAGTCGCCGCAGGCGATCCATCTCTTTGCGGCCGGGATCGACAACGAAGCTCCGGTGCAGCTCACCTTCGGTTCGCCGAGCATAGTGGACGGCTCGCCGATCTCGTGGGCGCCCGACGGGCGCGCAATCGCCGTAACGCTCTCCCGCAACGCGATCTTGAACGACCAAAGTTACTCTTGGGCCGCGATCGTCGACGTGACCGCCAAACAGGTGCGCGCCCTAACGGGGCGGTCGATGTGGGAAGGCGACGCACGTTTTTCGCCCGACGGCAAACATATCGCCTATCTTTATTCGGACGGCGATCCGCAGATCAAGCTCAGCGAGCTTTACGTCACGACGCCGTCAGGCGGAGCGGGCATGCGGATTTCGGGCGGCCTCGATCGCAACATCAGCGATTTCGTCTGGACGGCCGATTCGGCGAATCTCATCGCGACCGGCCCCGACCGCACCACGAACGCGCTCTATCGTATATCGCTCGCGCGCACCGCCGACCGAATCGACGTGGGCGCCGTGGTGCCTGGAACGCCGCTGAATACGACCGGCGGAGCCGACACACCGTCACTGGGTAACGCGCTTGCCGCGGACGGAACCCTCGTCTTCCTTGCCAGTGCGACCGCACAACCGCTCGAGCTCTTTAAATACGCGCCGGGCGCCGGGGCTTCAAAAGTGACCGATTTCAACGCCGCGATGGCTGCGTTCGAATGGGCGCGCGCGCAGCGCGTTTCGTTTCGAACTTCGACAGGCGTCACCGCCGACGGCGTGCTCTATCTTCCACCGTCGTTTTCGGCGAACCATCGCTACCCGCTCGTCGTCTACATCCACGGCGGGCCGGGCGATCCATCGATGCGCGAGTTCGATTTTTGGGCGCAGGTCATGGCCGCGCGCGGCTGGCTCGTGCTTCGTCCAAACTATCGCGGGAGCCCGAATCTCGGCTTGGCGTTCCAGCGGGCGATTCTTTACGATCCCGAAGCGGGGCCTGGTAAAGATATTATGGCGGCGATTGCTTCCGTCAGCAGACTCGGCATCGTCGACCGCTCTCGCATCGGCGTCTGCGGCTGGTCCTATGGCGGCATCATGACGGCATGGCTGATCTCCAAGTATCACATTTGGCGAGCAGCGGTATCGGGTGCGTCGGTCAACGACTGGATTACCGATTACGGAACCGCCGATGACAGCCTGGCCGACCTGGACATGCTGCACGGCTCGCCGTTCGTCGGAAACAACGCCGCCGAATGGCGGCGCGTCTCCGCGATTTGGTACGCGCGCGACGTCACGACGCCGGTTTTGATTCTCTCCGATACCGGCGACAATCGCGACCCGTTCGCCACCTCGTCGATGTACTGGCGCGCACTGCGCGACAATCACAAGGACGCGACGCTACGTGTGTGGCCGGTCGACGGTCACTTTCCGGACGACCCGGTGCGCATCGTCGACATCTACCACTATTGGATCGAGTACTTAGCCGATCATTTTCGTTAGGGGCCTGACCGTACAGGCTCCTAGAGTCTAGAATTGATTCCAGAGATACTGATTGTAGACTTCGTGATGGAACATCACTTCCTGGGCTTTGACCAAGGTGCCGAGCAGACGCGGACAGCGATCCGCACTGGCCTGCTTGAGATCGGCATAGCGCTGCTTCACGTCGTCGCCAAGCAGTTTGCTCGTCCATTCCGATGCGCGAAAGGCTGCAAGCGCGTCGTAGATGTTGTCGGGTAAGAAGCGATCCGCTTGGCGAAGATTCTTCATGCTGCTCGTGGTGCCGTCCAATCCGGTTTTGAAAACCGCCAGCATGACCATGTACGGGTTGGCGTCGGGCGCAACGGAGCGCACTTCGGTGCGCATGCTGCGCTCGTTGCCGATCGGAATGCGAACCATCGAACCACGATCGATCGCCGAAGCCTTGAGCTGATTGGGCGCCTCGAAGTGCGGGTCGAGCCGGCGGTACGAATTGACGCTGGAGTTGAGCATCAAGCAGATATCGTTGCCGTGCGTGAGTATCCGATCGACGAATTTCCAGCCAAACGAACTGAGCTGCTCCTGACCCTTGGG
>DASXGO010000313.1:0-1636 GCA_036489055.1 Candidatus Cybelea sp.
CTGGATTCCGATCGGTGTCGTCACGGTGATTTTCGCCGTTGTAGAGCGCACGCAGCAGCGCGACGCCGGCTACGGATGGAGTCCGCGCAGTCTCCCTCGAGTTCGAGACGTCAGCCTCATACCGCGTTCCGAGTCGATCGCACAAGCAGCGTTCGGCACGATTTTCATTCTCTGGTGGTCGAGCGGCGCACCGTTCTTACCGAGTGGTGCCGACGGTACCGTGCAGCACGCGATGTTGCAAGCGTTCGTGCCCGTGCTGTTCGTCGCACTGTGCTCCGTTGCGCTCGGCGTTGCAAATTCGTTGCACCCGTACTGGTCGCCGCTTCGTCTCGCGCTGCGCGTTGGAGTCGACGCGCTCACTGCGGCCGTCGCGCTGTGGGTCGTCATCGCGAGTTGGAGCGGCATCGTCGCCGATGCAACCGCACTGCGCCATCCACAGATACTGTCGGCATCTCAGTGGACGAGCCTGGGTCTCGCTCTTGGCCTCGCCGTCACCGCGATCGTCGCCGCTACGACGTGCGCATTTTACGCGATCCGGCTCGCGCGCTCGTCTGGCCGAGAAGGCGCTTGAGGAAGGCCTCATGTTTGTAGGAAGCGCTTTTGCCGAAATGCACGATGGCGAGGTTGAGTGACGGGACGAGATAGAGGGCTTGACCGCCCGATCCGCTGGCATAGGCGAGGTCGTCGGGCAACCCCGGCGGAGCCAGCCACCAACCCAGACCGTAGCGTGCGTTTGCCGGCGAACCGTTGAAGCACTCGCGCAACGACGCGCGATTGCGAAGCACGTAGCGTCCGTATGCGAGCCAACTTTGCGCGGTGAGGAATGCGCCGGTCGGTAATGGCTGCGTTCCGTCGGCCAGCGTCCGCCATTTCGCGATTTCGACGCCGGCGGGCGAAAGGACACGTTCGCGTAGATATTCCTGCGGCGTTTGTTTGCGCCGCGCGAGCTTGTGCGCGAGCACCGCTCCGAAGGCTTGGAGTGCGATGCCGCCGTACGTGAACGCCGTTCCCGGCTCGTTTTTCAGCGGCATCGTCAGCGCCCGATCGTACGTGGGGACGGCGCTGCCCAAACCGCCGAAGCCGAAACCGGCCGTCAGCGAGAGCAGCATGCGCAGCGTGACGCGCCGCTTCCAGGGATCGTCCCGCCACGTCTCCAGCGTTTCGGCAACGGTTTCGTCGAGGTCGAGCAATCCGTCGGATTGCGCGTTCAACGCAAGCGGTCCCCAGAAACTCTTCGTTCCGCTGTAAAGCGCGTGCGCCGTGCGCGGCGTGAACGTGCCGGCGTATTCTTCAGCAATCGTCTCACCGTCACGCGTTGCCACGAATGCTTCCAATGCGTGCTTGCGCGCGTACTCGAGTGCTGCGTCGATCTCCATGGGGAGGGCGTTCGCGCGGCGGTTAGAAAAACGCCTTCCATGAGGCCCTACGTGCTGTTGGTGGCGTCGGTTGCCGCGTTGGGTGGGCTGCTCTTCGGTTACGACACCGGCGTCATTTCCGGCGCGATTCTGTTTATCAACAAAGACTTCGGGCTGAGCACGCATCTGCAGGAGTTCACGATCAGCGTCGTGCTCATCGGGTGCATCGCCGGTTCGGCTATTGCCGGAACCATTGCCGATGCGATCGGACGCCGCCTGAC
>DASXGO010000332.1:0-3855 GCA_036489055.1 Candidatus Cybelea sp.
CGCGGCGGTCTTCGATCTCGGTACGTACCCCGTTCTCCCGTAGCAGCGCGACGACGTCATCGAGGCAGCCTCGCGGGAGCGCGACATGATCGGGATGGAGTTCGGCGCACGAGATGATCCGCGGCTTATCGTACGTTGAACGTCGCATCGCTTGCGCGCGATAGAATTCAGGATTGGCGAAGGCGGCCGTCCGTATCAGGCGCGCTACTAACGCTGGCGGCAGGTCCTTGCGCGCAACGTAGAGGCCGTCGACGAGAACGATCCCGACCGATTGTGGTAGGACCCCAGCAATCGGCTGCGGCCTCGCGCGCCGCGACGGCGTCAGCAGCCACGGTTGTTCCGATTCCTCGTCATCGATGGGGATTCGGACGCCGAGGACGCGACCTTCCTCCTGCGCCTCGCGCACCAATGCGGAGACTCGGTCCGGCGAGATCCGCTCAAGTCCGGCGAGGAAGGCCCATTGGTCGGGATACGGCTCCAAAGCGCCGTCGACGAAGACGCTGTTGCCGAGCTCGCGAGGACTGCGCGCGAGTGGAAGGGCGATGAGATTGCCGAATCCCCCCGCCGGCAATACGTCTTGATTCGGGAAGAAACGATCATACGACTCAAATCCGATCTCGGGCCGCCGTTCCATCGCTTCGGTCATGAGCGCCGCTCCCAAGCGGCGCGCCTCGGCTGCTGCGATGGGCTCGCCAAAGAAGGTCCAGACGTGCCCGCCCTCGCCCGATCGCGATCGCTCAAGCGCTGCGGGAACGTTCTTCGCGCGACACGCATCAAGGTATGCGCGCGCGTCTTCGGCCCAGCCTCTGCCGTCGAAATCGACCGCTAAGAACCGGCAGCGATTATCGGACAGCAGCGGATAGACGCCGACCGCGCGCTCGGCAGATCCTTTTGACGCGATCGTCCCGCGTAAGTGCTGCTCGATGATGTCGTCGCTAAACGGGATAAACGCTTGATTCGGGCACGCGCTACACTTGATCTTCGGCTTGCCGCAAACACCGGCGACCCACTCGTTGTGGCAGGCCGGCGCGTATCCCGAACGACCATCCTTGCGATTCTCCCAACGCAGCGCGAAAACGTCGGGACGGCCGGCGAATAGGCGGCGGAATAGCGCGATCTTTTCGTGCGCGCCGAATCGCCGTCCATTCTGGGAACGTGGAGCATTCGTGAGGCAAGACTCAGCGCTAGGGTCGCCCATCGCCGCAAGCTCCGCCTTGATGGAAGCCCGGCGCGCATCGAGGTCGCGCAGCTCTCGCTGTAGGGATGCGATTCGTTCTTCGTCTGCTGGCACGCGGTCATAGTCTGCGCGGCAGATTGGCGCAGGGCCTTGCGCCGCCGTAGCGCGGACCTAGGCAAGCGGCCAGGTCCGGATCGTTGTGCCACCTCGCCGACGAGGGAGCAATGAGTCCCTGCGGCTTTGGTACGAGCACTAACCTACACCACCTCGTTGCTTAATTGAAGGTTATTCGTTAAACTTCAAATATGGGCCGCCGAGAGCAGCGGGTCTGGGAGGGCGAGGGTCCCGGGTCTAGCCTGTCGCGACGTGACCGCCAAGGCTGCCGCTACGCGGTCTACATCCCCGACTATCTGCACGGCCGAGAGTTCACTTTTGATTCTAACACCGCCGCTGACGTATCGGACGCCGAACGCGCTACCGGAGACCTCGACGCCAAGACATCGGCTTTGGCCGACACGGAGACGCTTGCCCGCTTGCTGCTTAGGGCGGAATCAGTTGCATCATCGAAAATCGAGGGCCTTGTCGTGGGCGCGCGGCGCTTATTGCGCGCAGATGCCGCGCGCGCCAGCGGCGAGGATGGGGGCGACGTCACGGCTGCGGAGGTCCTCGGCAACATCGAAGCGATGACGTACGCACTTCAAACGGTGCACGCAGGTTCACCAATCACAGTGCCGGTGCTTCTTGAGACGCACCGCCGACTGCTCGAGGGCACCGCGCTAGGCGATGATCACGGCGGCCGCATCCGCGGTCAACAAAACTGGATTGGCGGAAGTTCGTACAATCCGTGTGCTGCCGTATTTGTACCGCCGCCGCCAGAGATCGTTGAAGATTTGCTTGTGGATCTCTGCGCGTTTTGCAATGAGGATTCGCTTCCTCCCGTCGCTCAAGCAGCAATTGCGCACGCGCAATTTGAGAATATTCACCCATTTGCAGACGGTAATGGCCGCGTTGGACGTGCGCTAATTCACATGGTTTTTCGGTCACGCGGTTTGACTCAGCGCGTTAGTCCACCGGTTTCCCTGGTGCTTGCCACACATGTGCAAGACTACTTGGAAGGGTTGCGCGGAACCGCATACGACGGGCCGCCCGATTCTAAAAAGGCAATAACTGCCATCAACCGCTGGCTCGGGATTTTCGCGGGCGCCTGCGCGCGCGCGACTGTCGATGCAATGAGATTCGAGGAGCGAATTCGGACTATCCAAGGCGAATGGCGTACCCGCCTAGGCCCCGTTCGTTCTGATGCTGCCGCATTGAGGTTGATCGATGTATTGCCGGGTGCCCCCGTTATCACCTTGGCATCGGCGCAATCAATGATCGGCCGCAGCTTGCGTGCCACAATAGATGCGATGAAACGTCTTAGTGATGCAGGAGTAGTTACGCCGGCTCACCTGGGTCGACAGCGAAAACAGATTTACGAGGCTCGGGAGATTATCGACGTCTTTACGGCGCTGGAGCGACAACTAGCTTCACCAGCGGGCGACACGCAGATCGAGCCACCTGCGCGCCCGGTTCCGGCGCGACGCTGAAACTTGGCGAAACGTGGGACTCTCCTGAAAAAACGAGGCAAGGAGCTCTATGGAGGGGTCCTTGAACACCTCGCCCGACGTATAATCGTTGGTGCCGACACGAGTCGAGTTGTTTCCCACTTACTGATGCCTTGCTGACCCGTTTGTGACAAAATTGAAAACCATCTGGCGGAAATCCTTGTAAAACAAGGCTAAATTTTGGGATGGCCGGGAGTCGAACCTACACTCGGGGGTTCCGGGCGCTCCCGTCCGCTACCGAAGAGTGTTATTCTGTACGGCTTTTTCGCCTCCAGGTTCCCGGCCGCTCCCGACCGATACCGGGCGTTCCCGACCGCTCCGTTAGAAAATGTTAGAAACTCGTGCCCCCAGCCGAGCGACTCGCCGCGAGGCCCGAGTTCCCCAAGCCACTACAACGTCGTGCTGCTGAAGATCATTCCACAACGGACGTAACTAAAAGAGTATAAACCGGGCTTTAGGTAGAGAGCGCTTCGACATATTAACTCATCTCCACCAATTGAAGAACAACGATCAGGAATGGCCATCGTTCTTGTTTTTTCACGAAAACTTATGTGGCGACCTCAGACAGCTCGTGCTCCCCGACTTCTACACCGACTGCGCAGCGCTGAGAATTACTTCGACCACGCGGTCTGGCTGCGAAAGCATCGGCACGTGACTCGAATCTAGTTCGGTCGTCTTGGCTTTCATGCGTTTCGCAAGAAAGCGTTCAAGATCCGGGTTGACGGTGTGATCCTTTTTTCCGACAATGTACCAACTCGGCTTGGTCTTCCACGCAACGCCCGGTGCATCGTGCGCGAAGATGTTGGCAGCCGGCGCGCCCTGTGTCGCCCACACGAGCTGCTGCTCAGCCGCCGGGAGATCGCCACAAAAATACTGTAGGCCTTCTTTGGTCAGCCAGATACGTCCATCGACGACTTTGATGTGCTTGAGCACGTCGGTCGCGGGGAACTTCTGCTGTATGCTCTGCGATGTCTCGCCGGCAGCAGTATCGGGAGCAAGCGCGTTGATATAAACGAGGGCTTTCACGCGCGGGTCGGTTCCGGCGGCCGTGATCACCGTGCCGCCATATGAATG
>DASXGO010000356.1:0-1920 GCA_036489055.1 Candidatus Cybelea sp.
CTTCAGCACGTTCGGCACCAGCTTTGACCCGCGAGCGGGCTTCGTCTGGACGCCGACGGGCAATACCGCGGTTCGCGCATCGGTCGGCACGACATTTCAGACTCCCCAGCTTTCGGAACTCGTCGTTCCACCGCCCGAGAATCGCGTACCGGTCGGCGGGATCATCTACATCGGGAATCCGAACCTCAAGCCGGATCACGCGACCGATTACGACCTCGGCATGGAGCAGATCTTTCGTACGTTTGATAATCCGCTCCACCTCTCGTTCGATCTGTACCAAACCAATCTCCGAGCACCCTCGAGCCAGCTCAACGTGACGCCGATCTCTGGTTGCCAGTCGGCGCATAACCCTACACCGTGTCCGCTCAGCTATCCGGTCAACGCGGGGACCGGCGTGTATCGAGGCATCGACATGCACGCCGATCAACAACTCGGGCGCACGTTCCACGCCCGTGCCGGCTGGGACGTCGACAGCTCCTATCTCACCTCAGTACCCCCCGAGATCCAGGACGGAACGTTCGTGATTGGGCAGCAGACGCTGGGGCAGCCGCTGCATAAAGCGTATCTTGCGCTCGATGAGGACCCTCGGCAAGGCCTCGCGTATGGCGCGCAGCTCAACTACGAAGGCTACTACAACGAGCTCAACCGTTCGCCGTACGCAACGCTCGACGCGCACATTGCGTATCGGCACGCGGGGTTTGAGTACGGACTCTACGGAACGAACCTAACGAACGTCTACAGCAATCCGTTTACGATCGTCGGAGGGGGCGTGCCGTACGGCACGCTGCCGGGTCAGCCGGTGATCACACCGAACGCCTTTGTGCTCCAAGGCGCGCAAGTTAACTTCGTCGTTACTCGCGCGCTCTAAAACAGGATCGTCTGAAAGTCGCCGACGTGCTCGAAGCCCACGCGGCGGTAGAGTGCGATTGCTGCATCGTTGAAGTCGTTGACGTAGAGCGAGAGCGTTGGCGAAGCCTCGAGCAGGCGATCGCAGATCGCTGCGAGCGAGGCCGTCGCGAGCCCGCGGCCGCGAAGCTGCGGCGGCGTCCAAATTCCTTGCAGCTGCAACGTGCGCTTGGACCAGGGCCCGATGTGGCAGTAGAAGCAGAGGCGTTCTCCCGAGAGGCCGACCCAGTAGAGTTTCCGCTCGATCATCTGCCTGACGCCCACGTCGAAATTCGCCATGCCGCGCCGGGGATCGTATTCGAGCTCCTGACGAATCATCTCGGCGGAGCCATCAGCGACGGCTCGCCACTCATCGGGCCGTGCGTGGCGCACGGTAACGTGCCGCGGCACAGAGATCAGATGCTGCCGGTCGACCATCATCACCAGCTGGCGGTCGCGCACGAGGCGTGGCTGCCCGTAACGCGCGCCGACGATTCTCCACAGCTCGGTGACGGTCTCGCGCGGACCGATGATCATCCTCGTGCTCGCGGGGCGCGGGAGGCTCGCGGCGAGTGCACGTACCGCGCGCGGCTCTGCGGCAATCACGATGTGACGACCGCAGTAGGCAACGCCGGCGACGCCGCTATCGTCGAAGGCGACGTTCACGCTCTTGGACGCGTGGGAGGCGTCGTGCAGCAGCACGTGACTGATGAACACGTTGTCGTAGGGGGAGTGGTCGAGATAGTCGAGCGTCGCGCGCTGCGTCGCAGCGGAGACCGGCTCGACGCGCATCGCGCTATTGGGAGTCGAACGCAACGCTGATCAACGGCTTAGTCGTAGGTTCTTTGCTCCCCCCGTCCGGCTCGAGCGTCACGGCAACCTCCGATGTGCTGCGCGCGTCGGCCGGAACGATCACGAGTGCCAGGCCCGCAGCATCGGGGAGGAACGTTGGGGATGGTGAGAGCTTCGTCGAGCCGACCGGACGCGTCCATACCTGGTAGACGTGGCCGCGGGGAGGCTCGGGCATTTCGTGAA
>DASXGO010000377.1:0-3726 GCA_036489055.1 Candidatus Cybelea sp.
CATCCGATACATCGAAGATAATTGGAAGCTTCCGCAGCTCGGCACCACCGATGTCCGCGCTACTCCGATCAGCGATGTCTTCAACTATAATCAGTCCCCACGCACGTTCACCGCGATTCCCTCATCGCGAGACAAGCAATACTTCATCAATCGCCCGCACGTCACGCAGATGGGCGATCCGCAATAGTTCCAAAAGCGAGGCTACTCTCTCGATGAAAAACGCACTCTTTCGCTTGCTCTCATTGCTCGCTGCCGTCGCGATCGCGGGTTGCGGGTCGAGCTTGCCCTACATGCAAAACGGCGCGCCGGTGAGAACGCTGCACCAAATCGGGGCGGGCAAGATCGAGCACGTCGTCTATATCGTTCAGGAAAACCGCAGCTTCGACAATCTATTTCAAGGTTACCCCGGCGCCGATACGCAATCGTTTGGCTACAACTCCAAGGGCAAAAAGATCGAGCTACAGCCGGTCTCGCTCTCAACGCAGTACGTCATCGATCATTCTGCATCGGCGATGTTCGCCGCCTGCGACGGCACGGGGAAGATACCGGGCACGAAGTGCCGCAATGACGGCTTCGATCTAGAAGAGAGCTTCGGCGGCCCTAGAACCAATCCCGAATATGTCTACGTACCGCACAAGGACTCGAAGCCGTACTTCGATATGGCGCACGAATGGGTCGTCGCGGATCGTATGTTCCAGTCCCATCTCGACGAGAGCTTCGTAAGCCATCAGTACATCATCGCCGCCCAGGCCGCGAGCAGCGTCGATCTGCCGTTCGGTCAGTGGGGCTGCTCGGGTGGTTCTTACGACCAAGTTGAAACGATCCGCAAAGACCGGTCGTACGGCGGTTACATCCAGCCGTGCTACGATTACCAGACGCTCGGCGACGAGCTCGATAAGGCACATCTCTCCTGGCGCTTCTACGCGAGTTCCTTCGGCAGCCAGTCGAGCGGCGACGGTAGCTACTGGTCGAGCTATCAAGCCGTCAAGCATATCTATTACGGTCCGGACTGGCACAAGGTCATTTCACCGAACTGGAAGTTCATTTCGGACGTGCGCAACGGCAAGCTCGCCAACTTTACGTGGGTCGTGCCGGTCTGCGACGATTCCGACCACGTCAACTGCCCAGGCGGTTATGGCCCTTCGTGGGTTTCCGCGCTGGTGAATACCGTCGGCAAGAGCAAGTTCTGGAACTCGACCGCGATCTTCATCCAGTGGGACGATTGGGGCGGCCTCTACGACCACGTTCCGCCGCCGTATGAAGATTACGACGGTCTGGGATTCCGCGTACCGCTGATCGTCATTTCGCCGTACGCCAAGCAGAACTACGTCTCGCACGTACAGTATGAAACTGCGAGCGTGCTGCGCTTTGCCGAGGATCTCTGGGGCCTGGGTCAGCTCGCGGCGGCCGACAGACGCGCCAACTCGCCGGCGCGGGACTGTTTCGACTTCACACAAAGCCCGCGGGCCTTCGTGAAGATCAAGGCACCGCTACCGCCGAGCTTCTTCATGAACCAATATCACTCGTACCAAGCCCCCGACTACGAATAACGGAAAACGAGCGCGTCGCGAAGCGCTACTGGGCGCCGATCCTCTGATTGGCGTTGTTCATGAGATAGATTTTGTCGGCATGACGGACGCCGAGCGCTTTTTGATCGTAGATGATTCCGACGTATTGACCTGCCCTGACTTTGCTCATCTGGTACGTCGTTTTTCCGTCGGCTGAGAAGACTTGATCGAATTTCGGCACCAGCATGAAGCTGAGCACTTCCTTGGTGCGCGGGTCTTGGACCTTGATATTCTGCGATGAAACGTGAACGGTAATCCCGTAAAACGTCGAGTTCGTCATCGCGAGCGCGCTCGGCGGTACCGTCACGAAGAGTCCGGCCGCGGCCGCCATCGCGATCGCTGGAACAATTGCTAAACGTATCATGGTGTTGAGTCTACCCAGGAGGCGAGCGGTCTATGCCCGGGGCCCGGCGAAGGGCGCCGCGTGGAGGCAACGCTCTTTGCCGACGGTGGTTCGCGCGGCAACCCCGGCCCGGCGGCAAGCGGGGCCGTCCTGCTCGATCCGTCAGGCGAGTTGCTCGAGGAGGTCGGCGCTTATCTCGGCGTGGCAACCAACAACGTCGCCGAGTGGACGGCGCTGATTCTGGGCTTGGAGGCTGCCGCAAAGCGCGGTATCCGGCACTTGGCCGTGCGGCTCGATTCCGAGTTGGTCGTGAAGCAGCTGCGCGGCGAGTATCGCGTGAAACACGCCGGACTGCAGCCGCTGCATCGCCGCGCGGTTGCGCTGTTGCGGGCTTTCGGCGAGGTCGAGATCCGCCACGTGCCGCGAAAGCAGAACGCGCTCGCAGATCGCTTAGTGAATCGCCTGCTCGACCAGGAAGCGTCGGCGCAAGCGCGCCAATAAGATAACCGCCTGCATGCGACGATTTCCAATCGAAATTCTGATCATCGCGCTCGTCGTTGTGATGCTGGCACTCGGCTGGCGCATCTACGGCACCGGCGAGATGGGGCGCTTTGGCCCTGCCGTTCACGCACAGCGCGCGCCGAGCGAGCTCCACGCACGAATGCTCGTCCGTTACACACACGGTCCGATCTACGAAGAAGAGTTTCGCATGTCGGACGTTAACGGCGTCTCGAACTTCGATTATCGCATTCGCGGCGTCAATGGCCACCAGATCACGGTCACCGCGCCGGCGGCGCGCGTCTACGACGTCAGCTTTTTCATCGGCGGCCTCGACCAAGACGGTATCTGGCAACTTCAAAGTAAACCGCCGCGCCCCGACGCGAACGAGCATTACACGGTCTGGGTCAAACAGGTCGCCGACTACAAGCAGGGCGAGCGCACGGTGACCTTTACCGATCCGCAATATTGGGCGAAGCGCGCCGGGCAGCAGTTCGAGATCGATCTTTCCAAGGGCGTGCCGAAGAATCTCGTCTTCCTTGCCGGCCAGCAGGCCGGCGATAAACGGTATCAGCAAATCGTCACGGACTTTCGAAACTTCGGATCGGACGAATTCCGCCATAACGTCGCCGCCGCCCAAGCGCGCATCCGCGCGATGCAGGGTTAGTGGCGCGCGGAATCGTCGCGCTCATCCTCCTGGCGGCCGGCATCTTCGCCGCGTACGAGGTCGTCGAAAATCCGGCCAATCAGCTCTTCGGCAAGACGCTGGTCAGTGGGCCGCCGGACCGGCGTGTCGTCGCACTTACCTACGACGACGGTCCGAATCCACCGTACACCGATGAGATCCTCGGCGTGCTCCGGGCCGAGCACGTTCGCGCGACGTTCTTTGTCGTCGGGCGCGCAGTCGAAGCGTACCCTGGTGTCGTGAAGCGCGAAGCCGAGGACGGCAATGCGATCGGAAATCACACTTGGAGTCACGGCCATCTGGTGCTGTACGATACCGGTGGTTTGCGTCGCACGCTGGAGCGGACCGACGCGGCGATTTACGCGGCGACGAAGCAGCATACGCGCATCATGCGGCCGCCGTTCGGCTCGCGCGACTGGCTCGTGCTCGACGAAGTTCGCAAGCTCGGCTATACGCCGGTGATGTGGTCGGTGCCGCTCGCCAACGATTGGGAGTATCCTCCGGCTCACGTCATCGCGTCACGCGTCCTGGCGTACGCACGCGACGGCGCGATCATCGCGCTGCACGACGGCAACCGCGGCATCGTCTGCTCCGGCGCGCGCTTTTCACCGCGAACCTGCGACCGCAGCTCC
>DASXGO010000378.1:0-4675 GCA_036489055.1 Candidatus Cybelea sp.
AGACGGTTATCCGGGTGAATACCTGATTCCGATTGCGCGGACCATCGCACAGCGCGATGGTGACCGGTGGACGCGCGCTTCGGAAGCCGATTGGCTACCGTACTTTGCGAAGTTCGGCCGCGACAAACTCGTGGTCGAGCAGCAGGAGACGGCGCGCCGTTTCGGAGTCGCGTACGACCGGTGGCAGAGCGAAGCCGAGCTTCACGAAACCGGCAAAGTGCGCGACGGGATCGAGCATCTGCGTCAACTGGGGCTCACGTACGAGCAGGATGGAGCGCTCTTCTTCCGCGCAACCCAGTTCGGCGACGATAAAGACCGCGTGCTGTTACGTCGTGACGGAAGGCCGACGTACCTGGCGATGGACGTCGCGTACCATCTTTTGAAGCTGCAGCAGAACGATCGCGTCGTGGATATACTAGGCCCCGATCATCACGGCTACATCGGCCGAATCAAAGGCATGGCGGCGGCGCTCGGCTATCCGGGTTGTTTGGACGTCGCAATCGCACAGCAGGTGACGCTGCTGCGCGGGGGCGAGCAGGTAAGCATGAGCAAACGAGCCGGCGAGATCGTCACGCTCGACGATATTATCGACGAAGCCGGCGTCGATGCGGCGCGCTTCTTCTTCATCATGCTCGCGATGGAATCGCCGCTCTCGTTCGATCTCAAGCTCGCGGTCGAAAAAGACAACGAGAACCCGGTTTATTACGTGCAGTACGGGCATGCGCGAATCGCATCGGTCCTCCGGCGTGCTTTGCCCGAGGACGTTGACGCGGCGCCCGACGCCGATCTCACGCCGCTGGTGCACGCGTCGGAGCTCGCGCTGGCGCGCCGCCTGTCGGAGTTTCCCTCCGTCGTTGCCGGCGTCGTCGAGTATCTGGCGCCGCATCGGCTCGCGCGCTACGCGCGCGACGTCGCCTCCGATTTCCACCAGTTCTATACCGAATGTAAGATCCTCACCGATGAACGCGAGCTGCGGGTCGCGCGCTTAGCGCTTGCTTTGGCCGCAAAGAACGTGCTCGCGCGAACCCTGACGCTTGCCGGCATCGGCGCGCCGGATTCGATGTAGCCCCCCAGCGTGCCCGGATTGCTCGCGGCGATCTGGCTGCTCGGCCTCTTCGCGGCCGCACCCATACTGCGCACGAGCGCGCGCTACGATTTTCCGGACCGTCTGCGCGACGCGCTCGTGCTCGGAGTGGCGATTCCGCTTCTCTTAGGCTTCGTGCACGCGCTCTATGCCGCGATGTGCTGGTTCGCGCTCGCGCTCTGCCTCGTCGCTGCGTATCTTCGCCACAGGCGCCGGACCGGCACGCCGTTGCGCAGCTCGGCATCGCCGATTCCATTCGTTTTGATCGCCGCTTTGGTCGTAGTGGCATGGCCGCAACTGATGCGGCCGCCGCTCGACGGCGACTCGCTCTCGTACCACTTGCCGAATGCAGCCGCGTGGGCGCACGCGCATTCGCTCTGGACGACACCCACGCGCTACTGGTGGTATCCGCCCGCCTCCGAGCTCTTCGTCGCGGCGCTCTACCTCGTGAGCGGACCCTTTGCGCTGCCGTGGTGCGGCTTCGGAGCGCTTGCACTTCTGGGCTTCCGAATTGCCGCGTGGGCGCGCGACGCGTACGCGGCACCGCCGCTGCTCGCCGATGCGCTCGCATCCGCCTCCGTGACGATCTATCCGCTCGCGATCCAAGGCGGAACGTTGCAAAACGACGTCTGGCTCGCCGCATTCTTCGTCGAAAGTCTCTGGTCGCTTCGTGCCCGCACGCGCGGGAGCGCCGCGACCCGCACGCTGGCCGTCACCGCGCTGATCAAGCCGCAGGGCTGGATCTTGGCGCTCGTCGCGCTCGCTGCCGGCAAGGCCCGGCGAAGGCTCTGGCTGACGACGGCGGCTGCGATCGGGATATGGATGCTGCACGATGCCGTTCTCTGGAAGAACGCATCGGTTGCGCCGGCAAACGCTGCCTACGGTAACGTTTTCGCTTCGACGATCCTGGCACACGGCGCCGGCGCGCTTGCAACGCTGGCCGCCGTCGCGCTACGCGTCTCACCGTTTGCGTTGACGGCGTTGCTCGCCGCGCTGCTCGCGCCGGCAATCGCGCGCAACGACCCGCTGCTTCGCTGGGCGCCGTGCGGCGCCGCGTTGCTCTTCTTGCTGTTACCATTCGGCTACGCAACCTCGGTCGCACAACTCGCGACCGGCGCCTCGCTGCGATTCGGCGCCCCGGCTATCGCCGCGGGCGCCATCGTGCTCGCGCCCTATGCGCGGCGTTTTCATCCCTATGCAGCAGCGCTCTTGCTCGCATCAACTGCGTACGGCAGTTGGTACGTGCTGGCGATCTTTTGGAACGACGGCGGCACGCACATCGCAATCGCGTGCGCAGTTCTCGCAGCTGCCGTCGCCGCCGCCGCACAAATGCAGCGCATCGCGTGGCCGAACGCCGCGGCGTTTGGGTTGGCGGTGATTGCTGCGGTCCATCTCGCGGCCCGCCATCCACTCGACTATTACGCCGACGCGCTGCGCGCCGGCCCCGTGCCGCCGGGGATCTACCGTTGGATCGCGGCGGCGCGTCCGGCGGCGATCGGTGGGCTAGGCCTACGGCTCGGGGCCGTCAACGTGCTCTCGCCGCACACGGATACGATCGATCTCCCGGATCGCGATGCTTGCGCGCAGGCCCGACGCGACGGTGCCCTGATGGTCGCCGTTGCGGAGAACGACCTCGCGCCGAACGAGAACGCGCGGCGGCTGGTCGCCGCGCGCGAATGCGGGGTAACGCTCTATGCCGACGCAACCGGAGTGGCTGCCGCGCCTTAGCTGCTGCGCTCGAGCTGTGAGGTGATCCAGGGCGCGACGAAATAGCGCCACAGAATCTTGATCAGCGCGGCGGCTGGAATTCCTAAGATCAGACCTGGAATTCCGAAGAGCTCGCCGCCGGCGAAGACCGCAAACATCGAGGCGATCGGCGAAACGCCGACCGATTGTCCCATGATCTTCGGTACCAGGACGTTGTCGCTGATGCGAGCCATGCCGAACATGATGACCTGAACCACGATGATCATCCAAAGCCCCTGCGGCGCGCTCATCGGAAGTGCGATGATCTGCGCGGCGAGCATGCCGACGACCGGAATCGCGTAGGCGACGCCGGAGATGATGCCGATGATCAACGAGAACTTGAAGCCGAACAAGGCCGTTGTGATTGCGATCACCGCTCCGGTAATGGCGCTGACGATCACCTGGCCTGAGATATAGTTGCTGAAGAGCTCCGTTACTTCGGCCGCAAGCTTCGCAGCCGTCTGGCGTCTCCGGGGCGGAAAGAGCGACACGAAACTGTCGGCGATTTCCGAATCGTATTGCAGGAAAAAGAACGATAGGATCATCGCCGAGAATGCGATGAAGAATCCGGTCGCAGTATTGACCGCGATGGCGCCAAGCGATGCGACCGTCCCCGCGATGACGCTCGACGCTTGAGACGCGCCGATCTTTCCAAAGTTCAACTCCGACGCGGGAATCTTGATCGTAGGGAAGTGCTGTTCGAGCGCAGCCTCGGCAGCAAAGACCCAGCCTTGCGCGGCGGTCGCATAGCTTGGGAGATTCGTCGCCAACAGCTGCGCTTGGCTGATCGTCAGCGGAATGACGATCACCAAGAAGATCGCGATGACGAGCAGCAATCCCGCAAAGACGATCGAGATCGCGAGCAGCTTGGACATTCGCCGCTCGAGGCGCACCGCGATGGGATGGACGCCGAACGCAACGAATGCCGCGATGACGAAAATTGCGATCGTTCGTGGAATATGTTTCACGAGCCAAAACGCCGCCCACGCGAGCAGCACGATGGCGACGACGATCGCGACGCGCCGCCAAAAGTCGGGAGCTACAGCGGCTTGCACAGCAGACGCCGCTCCGTCCGATACCCGGCCCGCTCGTACAGCCGGCGCGCGGTCTCGTTCTCTTCGGTCACCATCAAGGCCATATACGGTAGAAGGCGCCTTCTAGCCTCATTTTCGGCCGCCGCGAGCAGTGCCGCCCCCACCCCTTCGCCCCGTGCGCGGGGCGTCACGGCCATATAGGCCACGAACGCCTGGGGCAGCAGCGTGACTTCGTCCGGAAGCCCGTCGAGCAGCAGCAGGAACCCGACGCGCTCGCCGCCCCGCTGCGCGATGAACGTCACGTGCGATTGCTCGTCGACGATCTCGTAGAGGCGGTCGAACGCCGCGCGCACGTCCGATTCGCTCGCGTGCCGCACCGATGCGACGCTCGACATGGCACATTCGCGGCCGAGCGACTTGACGAATGCAGCATCCGCGGCTCCTTCGGCAACGCGCACTTCGAGCGTCACGCCCGGCGCGAACCCGGATCCGTGAGCGGTTCTGCCGCGCGGCATTGCGGACACTCCGCTTCGTCGTACGATTGCAGCGGTAGGTCGAGCAAGACGTGGATCGGCCCCTCGACTCCGCTCGGGGTGACGACGCTGGAAGGGACGGCACCTCTCGAAACGATTACACCGAGCCCTACGATCGAGGCGCCCGTGGCGCGGACAACGTCAATTGTTTCGCGCATGGAACGCCCGGTCGTAAGAACGTCTTCGACGAGCAGAACGCGATCCTGCGGCGCGAGCGTGAACCCGCGCCGCAATGCGGGAATGCCGTTCTCCTTCTCGACGAAGATCGCTTTGGTCCC
>DASXGO010000445.1:0-1654 GCA_036489055.1 Candidatus Cybelea sp.
CGCGTCGTAGGGGGGCCTGTTAGGCACTCACATGGCGTTACCGTTTTCTATTATCATCCCCACCTACAATGAAGCCGGCGGAATCGAGGATTTGCTGCGCGCGGTCGATGGTGTATTTCGCGCGAACGGCCTCGACGGCGAGATCGTCGTCGTCGACGACAACTCGCCCGACGGCACGGGCGCGATCGTCGACCGGCTGACGCAGACGTTACCGGTGCGCTGTTTGCATCGTCCCGGAAAGCTTGGACTGTCGTCGGGCGTGATCGACGGATGGAACGCGGCCCGAAAAGAGTCGGTCGCGCTAGGCGCGATGGACGCCGATTTCAGCCACGATGTAAACGCCGTGCCGAAAATGGTGGCGGCGCTCGAGTCGGGCCTTTACGGACTGGCGGTCGGAAGCCGTTACGTGGCCGGCGGCGGCATCGCGAATTGGCCGAAGCGGCGCATCGTGACGTCGCGCGTCGCATGCTGGCTCGCACGGCCGCTTACGAAAGTCAAAGACGTCACGAGCGGTTTCATTCTCGTGCGGCGCGACGCGCTCGAAGGCGTTCGGCTCGATCCGATCGGGTTTAAGATCGGGCTCGAAGTGATCGTCAAAGGCCGCTACGGCGACGTCATCGAGATACCATACGTCTTTAAAGATCGCACCGTTGGCGAATCGAAACTGAATCAGAAAGAGATTCTCAACTATTTGAAGCAGCTCGGAAAGCTCTATGCCGCGAGAATCTTTCCCCGAACGCTGCCGGCCGCCGCTCCTTCGGAAGGACATTAGCCGTGCCGATGCCGGAGTGGCTGCGCTCGCGCCGCAGCAAAGAGTCCGAAAATCGCGAAGCTGCGCTGTGGAGCAAGTGTCCAAAGTGCGGCGAAGTGTTGTATCGTCGCGATTTGCTGGCGAACTTCGACGTCTGCACGCGCTGCGGTCACCATTTCCGCATGGGTGCGTACGACCGCATTAGTACCATCGTCGACGGCGACTTCACCGAAATCGGATCCGATATCGTTAGCGGCGATCCGCTGGGCTGGTCCGACCGGAAAAGCTATGGCGCAAAGCTCAACGGCGATCGGGAAAAGAGCGGTCTCGCGGAAGCGGTCGTCTGCGGTTTCGGGCAAGTCGGCGGCTTCGACGTCGGACTCGGCGTCATGGACTTTCATTTTCGCGGCGGAACGATGGGTACGGTCGTCGGCGAGCGCATCGCGCAACTGCTTGAAGAAGCGCGCCGCCGGCGCGTGCCCTGCATCGTCTTCACTGCGTCGGGCGGTGCGCGGATGGAAGAAGGCATGCTCGCGCTGATGCAAATGGCCAAGACAACCGCCGCCGTTTCACGCTTTATGGAAGAGGGGAACTTTTTCGTCGTCGTCTTGACCGACCCGACCAGCGGCGGCGTCTCGGCCTCGTTTGCGTTTCAGGCCGACGTCATCGTGGCAGAATCTAGGGCAATGATCGGCTTCGCGGGCCGGCGCGTGATCGAGCAAACGATCCGTCAGCGCCTCCCCGACCAATTCCAAACCGCGGAGTTCTTACTCGAAAAGGGCGCGATCGACATGGTCGTCGACCGCCGCCATCTCAAAGAGATGCTCGTGCGCCTCCTGGAGTACGCGGCACATGAGTAACAACATCATCGTCGAGCGGGAGAAGAGCCTCGTGCAGCTGGAG
>DASXGO010000463.1:0-4256 GCA_036489055.1 Candidatus Cybelea sp.
CAACGCGACCGCGACATAGCTCGACGCAAAGAGTGCCGTGCGCTGCGGCTCCCGCAACGTTGTCGCGGCAAAAAAGACCGCCGGCAACATTAAGGCGGCCTCGTACGACCACGAGTGAAGACTTGCCGCAAGCCCGATTAAGGGTGCCATGCTGACCGCTTCGACAACCCGCGCTCGCTTCAAGGCCGCCAGTGACAGCGCCAAGACGGCGATCCCGGCGACCGTTGCCCACTGCAAGTTCGCGCCGGCGGCCATCAGCAGGGTCGGGATTGTGAACGCCTTGGAGCTGCCCGCGGCGAAATCCAACCTAAGCCACCACGCCATCGTGCCAAGGTACGTTCGAAACCATAACCAGTCGCCGCCGGAAGCGACGATGCACGCTACGTACCAGACGACGGCGACCGCTGCCGCACTCTGCAACACGCGCCACTCTCTGCGAACCACCATCAACAGAAGCAGTGGAATTGCGATGGTGGGCTTGTAGAGCAACATGCCAAGAGCCGCGCCCGCAAACGCTGGTCTGCGGTTCACGAGTGCCCAGCCTGTGAAAAAAATCAGGAAGAGCGCAATGCCGATATTCTGGCCGGTCTCTATTGCGGCAACCGAGGGCGCCCAGAAGAGTACGGCCGCGACCCCAAACCACGGGTTTACTCCGTAGAGCCGCGATCCGACGAGGCCGGCCGCGATGAAAATCGCCGTCATCGCGATCTGTTCGATCGCTAAGGCGTTAAGCGGCGAAAGGTGACTCAGCGGCGCATACGCATACGCAAACGCGGGTGGAGAACGGCTGCGCCGTCATCTGGTGGAGCTTCGCCCATTGGTAGAGAAGCGCCGGATTCGTTAGCGTTGACGTTCCGACGTTCGCTCCGGCCGACCAGAAGCAGGCGAAATCGTAGCGATTGGCGGCTGCGCCGAACCATCCGCAGATAACATAGGGCAATGACGTAATCAGCGCGCAGGGCGCACCGTACAGCCAGATGCGATCGAGCGACAGGCGCACAGGATTAGGCGCCGCGACGGACTTCATCCGCGACTTCGAATCGGCGACGCCTCTGCTGACTTTATTCTAACATATCGCTAGAGAGGCGGCCAACCGGGCTCGGGCGAAGCTGTAAGGGCGGATTATGTCTGATCGCGCGCGACTTTTTCTTTTGAGCTTCCTGATGCTTTTCGTGGAGCTCGCGCTGATTCGTTGGCTCGGCGCCAACGTGCTCTATCTGTCGTACTTCTCCAACTTCGTCCTATTGGGCAGTTTCTTCGGCATCGGGCTGGGGTTCTTACGGGCCAAAGCGCTGCCGGATCTCTTCCCTTGGGCCATCGTCGAGATCGCCTTCCTAGCCGGCTTCGCCGTGATCTTTCCCGTTACGGTAAACCGTTCCGGGAACGCGCTGGTCTACTTCGGATTCGCGGCGACCGGCCTGCCGATCTGGGTGATCTTGCCGATCGTCTTTCTCGCGACGGCGTTGGTACTCGCCTCGATCGCGCAGGGTGCCGCGCGCGCTTTCGCGCGATTTGAGCCGCTCGAAGCCTATCGCATCGACATCCTCGGCAGCCTCACCGGCATCGTGGCTTTCTCGTTGCTCTCGTTCCTCAGCACACCGCCCATTCTGTGGGGCTTGATCATCGCGGTGGTCTTGCTCGTTGCTTACGTTCCCTCAGTCCGGCTCGTGCAGATCGCGGCTGCCGTCGGTCTGCTCGCCGCATTCGGAAAGGAGTCGTTCGATCCGACTTTCATCTGGTCTCCGTACTACCGCATTAGCGTAATCCCGGTAGGGCCAAAGACCTATAACATCGACGTCAACGGCGTGCCGCATCAATGGATCGGGCCGATGTCGCTGCGAAAGAAGCTCGAGCCGCTCTATTTTGCGCCGTATGCGCGCCTACGCGATAATCCGCTGCGCAACGTCCTTATCATCGGCGCCGGTAACGGATCCGACGTTGCGATCGCGCTCGCCGCTGGTGCGCGGCACGTAGATGCAGTCGAAATCGATCCGCGGCTTTACGGACTTGGCCAAACTCTCAATCCGGAGCACCCGTATCAGGATCCGCGCGTGACGGTTCACATCAACGACGGGCGCGCGTTCCTCCAGCGAACCTCCGGCCGGTACGACTTAATCCTCCTGGCTCTGCCCGATTCGCTCGCCCTGGTGTCGGGGCAATCCTCGCTCCGTCTTGAAAGTTACTTATTCACGCGCGAAGCTTTGCAGTCCGCGCGCGCGCACCTAAACTCGCGCGGCGTCTTCGCGATGTACAACTACTATCGCGAGCGTTGGCTGGTCGATCGCTTTGCCGGGACGCTGGCGGGCGTTTTCGGCCGCGACCCGTGCATCGACGCGATAACGCAGCCGGGATGGTTCGCCGTCCTCACGGTTAGCGTGGCGCAGGGCGGCGTCGCGTGTAAGACGACGTGGGCTCCGGCCTCGGTCGTCGCGTCCGCGGCGACCGATGACCATCCGTTCCCGTATCTGAAAGGGAATTCGATCCCGCCGCTCTACTTCGTGACGCTGCTCGCGATTCTCATAATCTCGGGAGTTGGAATAAGGCTGAGTGCCGGCCCACTTGGCCCGATGGGGCATTACGTCGATCTCTTTTGTATGGGCGCCGCGTTCCTACTGCCTGAAGCCAAGAGCGTGGTGCAATTCGCGCTGCTCTTCGGAACGACGTGGTTTGTCAACGCCCTCGTGTTCGTAGGCATCCTGGTCTCCGTTCTTGCCGCCATCGAAGTCGCGCGGCGAATCGCGGTGAGAAACGTCATACCGCTAGATGGCTTGCTGTTCGTCGCCCTAGCAATCGCGTGGGCCGTTAGTCCCGAGTGGCTGCTCAGCTTGGATTTCGCTGCGCGGTTCATCCTCGCCGTCGTGCTGGCATTTGCACCAATCTTCTTGGCAAATCTGATTTTTGCGGAACGCTTCCGAACGGTTGAATCCTCGACGACGGCATTCGGCGCCAATTTGCTCGGGGCGATGGTAGGCGGCGTGCTCGAATACTCGTCGTTGATTCTGGGTTACCGCAATCTACTCGTCGTCGTTGCGCTCTTTTACGGGTTGGCGTTGCTCTCGACGCAACCAATGCGTGCTTCCCGGTTCGCGGGTGGTGCTGCCGTGCCAAGCACCGCGAACGAATAATGCCGTCGAAAGGGCATCGGATTCCGTATATCGATGGTCTTAGAGCCGTCGCGGTCCTGGTCGTCGTGGCCTGTCACGCGCTTCCCCGCTATATCACCATTGGCCAGTCGTTCGGCGTCGATCTCTTTTTCGTGATTTCCGGCTTCTGTCTCTCCTACCCGAGCCTCGCCAAATTATACGAGCGCGGATCCGCTACGTTCGACGTCTACCGGTACGCCGGCCACCGCATCGTGAGGATCGTGCCGCCGTACTATATCGCGATCGCCGTGTTCCTTGTGGCCGCGGCGTTTCTAGGCCCGATTTACAACCCGAGCTCGGGTCTCGACCCCGTCTTCGAAGGGGTCTCGCCGCTTAACATTGCGCGCCAGGCACTCTTCTTGGACAGCGGAACGACGTTTCTTTCTCCGTCATTTTGGTCGCTTGCCGTAGAGTTTCGATGGTATTTGCTATTCCCGATCGCACTTTGGCTCTGGACGAAGTCTCCGCGAGCGTTCATCACCGTCGCGATTGCGATCGCGATTGCGGCCTCCGGAACAAAAGCCTACAGCACGGATCTCTTCGTGCTGCCGGCATTTCTACTTGGAATAGTAGCGGCCGATATTCGGATTAGGGGGCACCGATTTGCACTCTTTGCGGCGCCGGCGTGTGTGTTGGCGTTTCTTCTAGCTTACCTGAAGACCGGACCGCTGATGAGTCCCCTTTGGGAAGTCGCCGTATTTCTACTGGTCGTCGCGGCGGGAGCAACACCGTGGCTGGGCCGCATGCTATCGATGAAAATAATTACGGTGATCGGCGTAACGTCGTACAGCATCTACCTTATGCAGCAGCCTGTCATCGAAATGTTGCAAAGGGAACATGTCGCAGCTTGGGCCGGTATCGTAGCGGCGGTTGCTGCGGGGTTCGCCTTCTGGTTCGTTGCCGAACGTCCGTTTACCGAGACTGCGGTGCGGACTCGCTTAGTGAGTGCCTTCGAGCAGGTATTTGCGAAGTGGTTTCCGCGTATAGACATCGGACGCGAGATTTCGTTGAGCGCACCGCAGGGCGACGCGCGCCTAGGGTATGTTTCGCTCAGTCCGTTGCGAGAAGGTCGACATGACGTGAACCGCCGCGTTTCTCAGGCGGAGGATCTCC
>DASXGO010000501.1:0-16472 GCA_036489055.1 Candidatus Cybelea sp.
CAGGCCGTAGACGGTCGGAATGTGTTTAAAGTTGTAGTAGTGCGGCGGCGAGGGAATCTGCCATTCCAGCGTGCGCCCTCCCCACGGATTCGGGCCCGAACGCTTGCCGTTGCGAATGCTCCAGAGTACGTTGACGAAGAAGAGCAGAATCGAGAACGCCATTAAGTACGATGCGACCGACTCGAAGCGATTCCAGAACGCAAACTGCGGATCGTAGGTTGCGACCTCGCGCGGCATGCCGAGCATGCCGAGCCAATGCATCGGGATGAACGTGCCGTTGAAGCCGAGGAAGAAAAGCCAAAAGTGCCACTTGCCGAGCGTCTCGTTCAGCATACGCCCCGACATCTTCGGGAACCAGTAGTACATGCCGGCGAAGACGCCCATCAGGCTTCCGCCCACCAGCACGTAGTGGAGGTGCGCGACGATGAAGTACGTCCCGTGGACGTGAAGATCGAACGGAATCGCCGCCAAGAAAATCCCGGTAATGCCGCCGAGCGTGAAGAGCCCGATGAACCCGATCGCAAAGAGCATCGCCGTCGTAAAGTGGATCTTGCCGCCGAAGAGCGTCGCGGTCCATGAGAAGATCTTAATGCCCGTCGGCACCCCGATCACGAAGGTGAGGATCATGAACGGCAACTGCAAGAACGGCGCGAGACCCGACGTGAACATGTGGTGCGCCCAGACCATAAAGCCGGCCAGCGCGATGGCCATTGACGAGAACGCAATGAGCTTATAGCCGAAAATCGGCTTGCGCGCGAAGGTCGGCAGCACTTCGGAGATGATCCCGAAGGCCGGCAGAATCATGATGTAGACGGCTGGGTGCGAGTAGAACCAAAACATATGCTGCCACATGACCGGGCTGCCGCCTTTGGTCGGATCGTAGAACGGCACGCCGAACTCGCGCTCGATGAAAAGCGCGGCGAGGGCGGCGGCGAGCGCCGTCGTCGCAATCATCAGCAGCGGAGCAGTTGCGAACTGCCCCCAGCAGAAGAGCGGCATCCGCGTGAACGTCATACCGGGCGCGCGCATCTTCAAAATCGTGACGACGAAGTTAATGCCGGTCATCGTCGAACTCACACCGACTAAGAAGATGGCGGCGCACCACATCGAGGTTCCGGCGGCGCCTTGCAGAGAGACCGGCGGGTACTCCATCCAGCCTGCGGTCGGCGCGCCCATCAAGAACGACGCGAAGAGCATCAGCCCCGATACCGGAAAGATCCAGAAGCTCAGCATGTTGAGCCACGGAAACGCTACGTCCCGCGCGCCGATCTGCAAGGGGAAGACGAGGTTTCCGAACCCGCCCGTGAGCAGCGGGATGATGACGAGCCAAACCATCGCGCTTCCATGAACGCTGTAGACTTCGTTATACGTATCGGCCGAGACGAATCCGCCGTTGGGGTTGAGGAGCTGCGTGCGGATGACTTCCGCAAGCAAGCCCGAGAGCATGAAAAAGACGAAGGCGGTGATGATGTACTGGATGCCGATGATCTTGTGATCCAGCGAAAAAACGTACCGCCGGACGAAGCCCTGGGGCTCCGGGTGAATGTGGTCGGCAATGCCGCCTGAATGTACCGCTGCTGCTACTGACATAGCCTAATTCTCACTTCAAACTATCGAGAAATGCAACGAGATTTGCAATATCTTGGGTAGAGAGCCCGTTCGCCGTCGCGTTTGGCATCGTACCCATACTGCCGGTAAAGCCGCTTTGGAGGATTCCCGCCACGTTCTGGGGCGTCGCAGGTTGGTTGTTGACCAAGTTGGGATGCGACGGGTCGTGCAGCACGCCGGCAAGGCCCGGGCCTACCAGCGTTTGGCCGAACGGCGCGATTTTGTGACAGGCGACGCATTTTTGAGCGAAAAGCGCCTTGCCGGCGGATGCATTGCCGCCTTGCAATGCAACCGCGCCGCCTCCGGCCGCCGGAAGCGCATTACTGACGTGCGCGTTCTTCTGCTGCCACTTCTTGTACCACGCGTCGAAGGCCGGCTTCTCTTCGATGACGAGGTACTGCCGGTCCATCTCGCTATGGAGCACGCCGCAAAACTGGGTGCAGATGATCGGGTAACGCCCGTCGCGGATCGGCGTAAACCGAATCGTCGTCACGAGGCCGGGAACTGTATCGTTCTTCAGCCGCATCGCCGGCACCCAAAAGCCGTGGATCACGTCGGCAGACGTTAGATTCAATGTGACCGGAACGTTGCGGGCGAGATGCATCTCGTCGGTCACCTCGCCGTTGATCTCCGGATACCTGAACGAGAAGTAGAACTGATGACCGATCGCCTGGACGACGATACCGTTCTCCGGCTCGAGCATCACCTGATACCAAATTCGAACGCTGACGATCGAGAGCAGCACGACGAAGAGCGCGGGGATGACGGTCCACCAAAACTCGAGCTTGTTATTATCGTGGACCTGGAGGCCGATCGCGTCCGGCGGGTCCGTCGCTTTCGCGCGGAAGGCGACCGCAAAGTAGAGCAGATAACCTACGATAAAAATCCAAAGCGCGCTCCCGCTTGCGGCCATGAAACGGAAGAGCAAGTCCACCTGGCGCGCCGTGATGATGGCCGCCGGAAGATACTTTTCGATCGGAAATATGGACCAAAAGACAATTGCCGCGATCGAGAATGCCGCCAGAATCGCGGTGACGGTCCAAAATCCGCGGCCTAGCCCCGCGGGCTGCGCTCTTTGCTCAACCAAAAGTAGCTTCTCTCCCCAAAGCTGCTTTTAAAAAACTCTATCCGCGGCCCCTGCAAACTCACGCACGAGCCAGTCGACATTTGTAATAGCGCTGCCCACGCAGACCGCGTCGGCCCCGGCATCGAGTGCCGCGCGCAACTCGGCGGGAGAACGGATGCCGCCTTCGCAAACGGTAAAGCTCGCGAGCGCAGCGAGTTCGCGAACCAGATCGAGCGCCGGCAGCGTTCGCCCCGCCGTTCCCGGCGTGTAGCCGCAGAGCGTCGTCGCCACAATATCGGCACCGCACGCCAGCGCACCGGAAGCATCGGCAGCCGTCGAGCAATCCGCGAGCGCGAGCCTGCCGCGCTCGTGGATCTCGGCAATCACATCGTCGATGCCGCTGCCGTCCGGACGCTCGCGCGACGTGGCATCGAAGGCCACGATCTCGGCTCCGGCGGCAATGACGTCGCGCACTTCGGCGATCGTCGGCGTAATATACGGCTCGTAGCCCGGATACTCGCGCTTGATGAGGCCCACGATGGGAACTTCGACGCGCGCGCGCACCGCCGCAAGGTTGCCGGCGCCTTCGATCCGCACCGCGACCGCGCCGCTCTCCTCGGCCGCGCGCGACATCGCCGCGATGATTGCGGGATCGTCGAGCGCCGAGTCGCGCCACGCCTGCACCGAAACGATCAGGCCGCCGCGCAATCCATCGAGCAGACTCATCGCTGCAGTTCCGTTACGTCGAGCCCCAACTCGCGATACGCGAGCAGCAGCGCGCCATAGACCGGTTCGTACGCAGCCTCGACGATTTGCGCCTGCGGAACTCTCTGGAGAATTGCTGCGCGCAGGCTTTGCCGGAACCAATCGTCGGCGAAGACGCCCCCGACGAATGCAACGCGGGCCACGGCGCCGGCCGCAATCGCGCGATGCGCAAGAATCGCAAGCCGCTCCACGCCCCGCTCGGCGACCGGGCGAAACGCCTCAAACCGCATTACTTCAGGGGCGAAGGCCGCCAATCGGTCGCGCGTAACTTCATTCTTATAGAAGGCGTGCACGAGCCGGCGAAGCGACGGCATCGCAAAGAAATCGCAGGCCGCCGCAGTTTCGGCGGCGAGCGACGCGTCGCCGTCGTCCTGCGCGCGCATCATCGCGGAAAGCGCCTCCCGCACGATGCTGAACGCGCTCCCTTCGTCGCCGAAGAGAAATCCCCAGCCGCCGAACGTCCACGAGCGTCCGTCGTCGCTGCGGCCGAAGACGACCGACCCGGTGCCCGCGATGATGACGACGCCGGGACGCCCTGCGAGCGCACCTGCGTGGGCTATCGGCGTATCGTGCACGAGCACGGCTCGCTGCGACGGCAGCGCCGGCATCCTCCCGTAAACGCGCCCATCGTAGCCGCTCACCCCGGCAACGATCGCGTCGAAGCGGCTCTCCCGCGCAAGACCGGCGTCGCGACACGCCGCCTCGAGCGCACCGTGCAGCGCATCGCGCAGCCGGTTCGACTCTTTGCTCGCTCCGATCTCGTCCGCCGGTCCGGCCGCGCCTCGCCCGAGAATGCGGCCGTGTTCGTTTCCGATGATTGCAACCGTCGAGCTTTGTCCGCCGTCGATTCCCGCAAATAGGCTCACGACGATCGCTCGAGCAGCTCGCGCGCGAAATCCGTCGCCGCGGCCTCGCGCGCACGCCGGTCGGCAAGCACGGCGATCTCGCCGATGTTTTCGCGATGATGGTAGAGCTCGTGCCCAACCGCAAGCGCGACGAACTCGCCCAACTCATCAGCCTTCAAGATCGCCGCGATGCGAACGTTCAACCGAATCTCCGGAATTGCCGGATCGTACTCAGCCCGCAGCGCAGCCGTTCCCCAATCGCCGAGATCGGCGAAACGCACCGTGACCCCGTACGCGCACGCTTGCGCGAGGGCACCGTTCACAGCAGCACGCCGTCTGCAACCAGCTGCGCGCGCAACGTTTTCGGATCGACGCCGGCAACGGGCGTGCCGTCCTTGCTCGCGAGTGCCGCCGCGGTTCCGGCAGCTTGGCCCAGCGTCATAACGGTCGGCGTCAAACGCGTCGAAGCCAGCGCTTCATGCGTCGTCGAGATGCAGCGTCCGGCAACCAGCAGCGATTCACGATTGACCGGCACCAAGCAGCGATACGGAATTTCGTAACTGTCGCCGGGTTTCAATCGGTGCGTCGTCGTGCCGCTGCCGCTGGGATTATGCAAGTCGATGGGGTAGGCGCTGCGCGCGACGGCGTCCTCGAACTTGCGGCCGGTGAGAACGTCCTCTCGGGTTAGCGTATAGCGCCCGACGATTCGCCGCGATTCGCGAATCCCGATTTGCGTGCCCGTACCCGCGATCCGTGCATTTTGGAACCCCGGAACGCGGCTGCGAAAGAATTCAAAGAGCTGCATGGCTTGCAGGCGGGCCTCGACTTCGGCGCGCGTGAGATCGACCGGATCGAGCGGGTCCACATCGACGACGCGAGTCATATTGACGGTCACCTCATCGGGATACGGCGAAATGAAGAACGAGACGAGCTCGCGCGGGACGTCGACGGCTCCCTGCTCGCGTGCCCGCTCCCAGAGCGAGTAAAGACCGGCCACCGCCGTGATATTCTCCGGCGTGCGCTCGCGCTCGGAGAGCGAGCTGCGCATTTCGCCGGGATGCTCGCGGACGTACGCGGCGAGTTCCGTGAGATCGACGTGGCTCAGACGGAAGATCAGCGTCGCGGGCTGGACGCGCCCGCGTTCGTCGCCTTGCTGCGTCGGCACGCCGGCCGAGGCGGCGACGAGTGCGTCCGCCGTCGCGTCGATCACGACTTGCGCGCGCTGCGTTCGCGTTCCACCGATCGTCGCGAACTCCGCACCCGTCACGACGTCGTTCTCTACGTGCGCCGACAGGAAATAGGCGTGCAGCAGCAACTCGACCCCCGCGTCGCGCATCATTTCAAAGAGCAGTGCCTTGTGTACTTCGGGATCGAACGGCGTGATCGTCGCGACGTAATCGGAGGAATCGCGCAGGTGTCCCGGCGACGCGCCCTTGCGCATCAAGCGCTCGACCATCTCCTGAGCGATGCCGCCGACGATTCGCTCGTTGCCGGAATGGAACGTCATCCACGGCCCGACCATCGCCGCGGTCGCCGTTCCTCCGAGAAAACCATAGCGCTCGACGAGCAGCGTACGTGCGCCTTGACGCGCGGCGGCGATTGCTGCCGCGCAGCCCGCGTTACCACCGCCGATGACCAATACGTCGAAATCGGTCATGCAGGCCATTTCCTCGTCTTACAAAATAAACCGCCATGCAAGCTCACCCGGCTAGTGTCGAGCGAAACTGGGCGATGGCCGCACATTTGAGTGCGCTCGTTGCCGTCGCGGGGATGCCCTTCGGTCACGTGCTCGGGCCGCTCGTCGTTTACCTCATGAAAGGGCACGAGTCCGAGTTCGTCGGCCAGCACGCTCGCGCATCGTTGAACTATCAGATTTCCATCTCCGTCTTCGCGATCGTAGCGACCATCATCGCGGCTGCGGTGACGCTCGGTTACATCGTTCCAATGAGCTCCTCCGCCGACTCGCCCGTCGCAGGCTTCAACCTCGCGGCCCTTTGGATCGGATTTGCAGTAGTGGCTTTGCTCGCCGTCCTGGCGTCGATTCTTTTCATCATCCTTGGAACGCTCGCCGCGAGCGAAGGCCGGCCGTACACGTATCCTTTTGCTATCCGCTTCTTGCGTTAGAGGGCTGCAACGATGATCATGCAACGCGTCAAACCGCTATCGCGCATTCTCGCTGAAGGAGCCGACCACGAGCACGGACTGAAGCGCTCGTTGGGTCCGTGGGCGCTCACCGCAATGGGCATCGGCGCCATCATCGGCACGGGCATTTTCGTCCTGACCGGCGTCGCTTCGGCTACCCGGGCCGGACCGGCGCTCACGCTCTCGTTCGTCGCCGCGGGCATCGTCAGCGCACTCGCTGCGCTCTGTTACGCGGAAGTTTCGAGCAAGATTCCGATCTCGGGGAGCGCGTACACCTACACCTACGCGACCCTCGGCGAGGTCTTAGCGTGGATCGTAGGCTGGGCGCTGGTCCTTGAATACGCGCTGGGCGCGGCCACGGTCAGCGTCGGCTGGTCGGGCTATTTCACGTTTATTCTGCACACGCTGCACATTTGGGACGTGCCGCAAGCCTGGCAGCACAGCCATTGGGATGCAACCCCCGGCATCGCAAACTTGCCCGCGGCGGCAATCATCTTTTTGATAACCGCCCTGCTCGTGCGAGGAACGAAAGAATCGGGGACGGTCAACGCGGTCATCGTCGCGATCAAAGTGTCGGTGGTGCTTTTCTTTATCGCCGTCGGAATCGGGCACATCAACCCGGCGAACTACCATCTCCCGGCAGGCCCCCAGACCGGCGAGGGCGGTTACTTCCCGTTCGGATGGGCCGGCGTTTTCGGCGGCGCAGCCTTTATCTTCTTCGCGTACATCGGCTTCGACGCGGTCTCGACGACCGCCGAAGAGGCGAAGAATCCCTCGCGCGATCTGCCCTTTGGGATCATCGCCAGCTTAGTGATTTGCACCGTGCTCTATATCGTCGTCGTGGCGATCCTTAACGGGCTGGTACCGTTCAATACGCTCAACGTAAACTTCCCGGTCGCGTACGCCGTCGACAGCGTCGGCCTCGCCTGGGCGGGTGTGATCATCGCGTTCGGCGCGATTGCCGGGCTCACCACGGTGCTGCTGGTGATGATGTACGGACAGACGCGCATCTTTTACGCGATGTCGCGCGACGGCCTAATCCCGCCGGTTTTCGTCAAGCTTCACCCCGCCTGGCGTACACCCTGGATCTCGCAGATCATTTTCGGAGTGCTGATCGCCGCGGCGGGCGCGTTCTTCCCCATCAGCATCTTAGGATCGTTGACGAATATGGGCACGCTCAGCGCGTTCATCTTGGTCGCCTGCGCGGTGCCGATGCTGCGCAACCGTCACCCCGAACTGCTGGGCAAGTTTACGATCCCCTTCGGTCCCTACGTCATCCCGATCCTCACCGTAGTTTCGGCGGCGTTCTTGATCTTTTTCCTCAGATTCGGAAACCCGCTCGTTTGGGGCTTTTTCCCGCTGGTGTGGCTGAGCTTTATCATCTGGTTCCTCGTCGGTCTGCTCTTCTATTTCGCGTACGGACGCCACAAGAGCACCGTCGCACTCGAGCAAACCGAAGGCTTGGCAGTCCGGCAACCACCGGTAAACTAGCGTTGGCGTGTCGCCCTTCGACAGGCTCAGGGTGACACGCGGTTCGACAGGCTCAGGGTGACACGCCCTTCGACAGGCCCAGGGTGACAGGCAAAACTACGCTTCGCGGGGGACGAGCAGCAGAGCGACGCGCTCGTCGTCCGCACAGCCGTGGGTCTCTTCTTGCGCGAGCGCCGCACCTTGATCGGCGCTCGTCAGCCCTTCAAACGCCGCAATCCGGTTGGCGCGCAAGATATAGAGCGCCGGCAGCGCGCGTCCCACGTCGCCGAACTTCGTCGCCTTTTCGATCGCGTCGCGCACCCGCGGCGCGATTTGCGCGACGGTCGTCCGACTGAGCTTCGCGTCGCTCAGCGCGAGGCGAACGGCGCCGCGCTCGTCGACGACGCGCACGTCGGAGCGCCGGCGATATCCGGTAAGTAGCGGCGTGAGCTCGATGGGCTCGAGCTCGGCAACCTCGCAACGCAGCGATTCGCTTGCCGCGGCGCGCCGTTCGTCTTCGCTGCAGATCTGCGGCACGGCCGATTCGACGAGCGACGTCGCGCCCGAAGCAGTAGCGCGAACTCTGTTACGTTGCGTGTCGATTTCGACCTCAACCTGCACGCGATCGGGCGCGGCGCCGGCCGCGACGACCCGGTCGGCGGCCTCACGCCGAATACGCGCGATATCCTGCGGCGACGGCGCGGCGATCGTTCGTTCGACCGAATCGCGCACGAGTGCCAACGCCACACCGATAGGCGCGATCACCTCCGCATCGCGCGCAATCCGATACGGAAGCTGCATCAGCTGCGCGGCATGCGGTACGAGCGCGCCGGCACCGCCTCCGCCGCCCACGAGCGCGGCGCTGCGCCGGTCTAGGTCGTAGTCGGCGATCAATGCATCGACCGCCGCACGCAGTTTGCCGGCGGCAAGCGTCAGCACGCGCTGCGCCAGCGCGCGGGCATCGCTGCGGAGCTCGCGCGCGAGCAGCTCGAAAGTATAGCGCGCGGCTTCGGTGTCACCGTTTGCGAAGGCGCCTGCGGGAATCGCGCCGAGTACGTTCGCCGCGCAGGTTGCGGTAAGTGCGATACGGCGCCCGTCACGAGCGATCAGCGCCGCGTATTGCGGTGCGTCGCGCTCCGTCGGCGCGATACGCTCCAGCCGCGCGCCCTCGAGCAGCTCAAGCGGAACGAACGATGCGTAGAGGCACCCTGCGATATGCGCGCTGCGCGGCCCAACGTCGACAATCTCGTTGCCGCTCAACCGAATCATGCTGCCGCCGCCGATTCCCAGCGTGCGTACGTCGAGCGTGCGCAGCATCGTGCGGTTGCCGCCGATCTGCGCGGCGCGCATCTGAGGGCGGCCCGCGCGGATCGCCGAGCAATCGGAGCTCGTTCCGCCGACCTCGATGAAGATTCCCTCGCTCAAGCGTTCGTAGAGCAAGGCCCCCGCGATTCCCGCCGCCGGTCCTGACAACAGCGTCAAAATCGGACGGCGTTCGATCTCGCGCACGTCCATCACGCCGCCGTCGCTGCGCATCACCATCAACGGGGCCGGAATCGCGGCGCTCCGCACGGCGCCGGCGGTCATGCGTGCGGTGCGCACCATTTTCGGCAAGATGGCGGCGTTGAGCGCGGCCGTGCGCGTGCGCGCGCGCAGTCCGTACGCGGTGCTGACGTCATGCCCGCTCGTAGCGTCGAGGCCGTGCGAACGAACGTAGGCAACGGCTCCCTCCTCGACGGCGGGACGATCCACGCCGAAGCTCTGGCTTGCGGCAATCGCCTCGGCGCCTCCGGCGATCAAACTCTGGATGCGCGCGCGCATCTGTGCGTCGTCGCGCGCGGATGCGAAGGCGAATCGCGGCTCGAAGAATCCACCCGACGGCAAGCGCACCGGATCGAAGCGCATTTGCCGCTTTGAGAGCCACGCAAGACTGTCGAGTAACCCGATAACGCCGACGCGCGCTAAATCGCCTTCCAGCAGCGCGTTCGTCGCCTGCGTCGTCGAGTGCGCGATGAACGCGACGTCGTTCGCGTCGATCGCGGGATCGGCCAAAAGCCGTTCGATTCCGGCGACGATGCCGCAAGCAACGCCGTCGGCTGCATCGTGCGTGGTCGGCACCTTGATGCGAGCGACCAACGCACGGGTTGCAGCGTCGATCGCGACGACGTCGGTAAACGTGCCGCCAACATCGATGCCGACACGCAGCGGCACGTCCCTCGACGGAGCTTGTCCTGAGCGGAGTCGAAGGGCTCGGGATGACACAGCTACCAGTCTGCGACAATGGCGTAGGTAACCATTGCGAGCTCCACGTATCCTTCGCGCTGGTAGCGCTCGAAGAGCGCGCGCAGATCCGCGCGCATTCGATCGGCAGCGGGACCGGAGGCCGGCAGATACGATGCGGAAGCGGCCCGGCCCAAGAGGGAGTCGAGATCGAGCCGCTGCACCGACGGATGCTGGCTGCGCTGCACGAGCGCCTTGGGAAAGGCCGCGAAGACTTCGATTGCCGCAGCTCGGAGAGCCTCGGTGTCGTCGGTTGCATAGACGCGCACGATCTCGCCATAGGCGCGCGTAAATGCGTCCCGCTCGTCGCGTTCGTACTGCAGGATCGCGGCACGCCGGCGCGCGATGCGCGCAAGCTCCGCGAGCGCATCGGGCGTCGCAAACCAGTGGAAGGCTTGGCACGCGACGGCAACGTCGACGCTTTGGTCGGCGAGCCCCGTCCGTTCGCCCGTGCCGTCGCGCCATTGCACGCGATCGTCGGGCTCGGCGGCGCCGCGCATTTGGGCATTGGGCTCGATCGCGATGACGGAGGCTCCGCGCTCCGCAAAGAGGCGCGCCGAAATTCCGGTGCCCGCCCCGATGTCGGCGATTGTCAACTCGCGCGGTGGACCCAATCCTTGGAGCACGGCATCGACCGCGCTCGGCGGATACGACGGTCGAAAGGCTGCGTACGCTTTCGCTCGCGTACCGAAACGGACGGTCGGCTTCATGCGCTGAACGGAGCCCCGAGCGTGACCTCGACGCTGCGGCCGGCGCGTTGAATCCCAAAGGCGTGCGGCCGGCCGTCGTAAGCGAATCGTTGCGACTGATATGTCCCGTACTGCCACCAGGCCAAACCGTCGATCGTCTCGATGATATCGCCCGAGCGAAGCCCGGCGACGTATGCGGGACCGCCGGCGCGGACGTACGCGCGTAAATTACCGTCGTCGCTTTTGAAGAATGCGTAGAAATACGTCGGCTTGTCGCCGGTCCGCTCGGCGACGCCGGTGCGAAACAAATTCGCGCTGCGCACGGGATCCGAAAGCGCCCACGCGCGTAGACGCGTGACGCCCTGCAGCGCGAGCGCGCGAGCGTCGTCCGTGCAATGTCGCCCTTCGACAAGCTCAGGGTGACATTGCACGACATCGTGGTCGTGCCATTCCGAGACGATCCAGCCGCCACAGTCCTCGAGGCGAAGGCCAACGTCAAGATCGGTTCCCGTCAGCAGCTGGAACGTCGAGGTCGTCACGTAAACGTATGCTGCGTAACCCTTCGCGCTGCAATCCGTCGCGTTGGGATCTTGGTGGAGCCGCAGCAGCTGCCAGGGTCCGGTCGTGAGCGCCGCTGCAGTCGCATCGGCGGCCGCCTTCCCGAGCGGCGTTCCGTCGTCATCCACGGCGATGCGGTTGGCGGACGCCGTCGGGGCGTAGAGTTCCGGCAGCGTTTCGCCGGCCCGGGCGACCGGCACCAGCGATGCGAACGGCCGCACCCCGAAGAGTGCCGGTGCCGCGACGACCACGGCAAGCGTTCCGGCGATTGCCACCGCGGTCTGATACGGCAGCGTACGGCGGGTGATCGTATCGATCGGGACGCCGGTGAAGTTGGCGATCCAAACGTTGGCCGTATTCGTTGGATCGCAGACGTTTTGAACTTGCACGACCGCCATGATCGCCGCGACCAGAATGACTGCCGGCAAGACGTGCGCGGCATAGAGCGCGGTAAAAATTGCGATGCCGACACCGAACGGATTGAGCGGTCCGCGATAGAGAACGAGCGGACTTGCGACCCCGAAGAGCAGCACGTACGCAAGCGGATTCTGCAGCCAGCCGCCGGCGAGCGGCTTGAGCGCCAACTCGAACTGCGGCTCTTGCGTTGCCGCCAGCAGCATTCCGATCCCCATGAAGAGCACGACGGCGGGCGCTACGTCTTCGACCCCGCGAATCGCGGACGCAACGAGACGCTGCACCGCCAGCGACGGCCGCGTAACCACGACGCCGAAAACGGCGGCCACGAGAAATGCCGGAGCGGCATCCATCTTGAGCATGTAGTAAAGCACGAGCGGCAGGAGCGGTGTGATCAAGGCGATCGCGGGAATGCGTGGAGCCTCCTCTGCGTCTTCCGCTACCGCCCAGGTCGCGTAGGCGCGCTCGCGCCGAAACGCAATCGCGGCGTAAATCACGAGCGCGACCGCATCGACGATCGCGAGCACGATCGCATAGCGGATCAGCTCTTCACGTGAGACGCCGAAGAAGGTGACGTAAAAGGTCCAGTTAGCGATATTGAAGATGAAACCGAGCGCGAACCCCATGAGGAAGAGCGTTGCCGCGATCGTGCGAGGAACGCCGGCGGTCATCATGATCGGCAATACGATCGATCCCACCATGATGATCCCGCCGAGACCCGAGAGCGCAGTGAACAGCAGCGCGACGATCGCCGAGAATCCGAGCGAGAGCGCGAGCGGATTCTCGCCGCCGAACTCAGCCGCCAGGTCAACGATGCGACGCGCAATTCCGGTCTCGATCGTAACTCGCCCGAGCAGCGCGCCGAAGATCACCGCAACGTAAAAAGGCGCGAGCTTTACGGCGCCGCCCGTTACGATCCCGCCCAGGTTTGCGGCGGGTACGCCGGCAACCAGCGCCATGATCAACGCCATCGCGGGAACCGCGACCAATGCCGGCATCCAACGCCGGTACATCAGCAGCGCGAAAACCGCAAAAACGAGTAATATCAGTACGGCGCTCATGGAGTGACGATCGTGTCGAACGGCGGGAGCGTTGCGCCGTGAGCGTAGGCCTCGGTGACGCGATAAAAGGCGTCGGCGCGTTCGATCGCCTTTTGTGCGGCGAGGTGATAACGCTCGAGGTTGCTCGCGAGATGGCCCTCGCGGCTCTCGTAGAGCCAGGCGCGGCGGTAGAGCGGCGCGAGATCCTCGTAGGCGTCGCGGAGCTCCCACAGCCAGTATTTGCACCAGTAGAGGTCGCGCTCGGCGCGATCGTGGTCGGAAGCGTGCGTTCGAGCGTCCTCATACATCGCGCGCAGCTCCGCCGCCATTTGGAACTTGCGGGCCAGGGCGTCGTATCGCCGTGCGGCCAGGAACATCACGAAAGCGGCATTTGCGTGCCGCGGCGGGCTGCCGAAGTAGAGATTCTGCTCGACCTCTTCCGCAGAGAGACGCACCTTACTCAGATCGGTGTTCGCGAGCTGCTTGGCGGCCGCGGGGTCGAACGGATCGGCCCAAAACAACGCGTCGGTTTGTCCGTATGGAGCGTCGGCCGGCTCCAGCGTTTGCAGAACGGAGGCGAGATCGGCGACGTCGCCCGCATATCGTCGATCGTCGCTGCCGAAGAATGCGCTCGGGAAATCCCGCGCGAATTGCTCCGGTGCAACGTCAGCGCCCTGCCACGCAGCGGCCGCGGCATAGATCACCGGGTACCACGTCGCTTCGTAGAGCGTCTCGCCGTCGTCGTGCCAAACGGTTTGAAAAAGACCGAGCACGCGCGAGGACTTGCCTTCAGCGAGGAACCGGCGCTCGTTGTCGAGCGCCGCGTTCACGTTCGGAAAGATTTCGTTCCAGTTGCGCGCCCCAGGCGCGACCATTTGCTCGAAACCGCCCCGCGCGATCGTTTGGATATACGGAATGAAGGTAGGTTCGTTGCCGTAATGCCAGTTAACGATGACCGCACTCTTGGGAATCATCGTCATGATCGCGGGATCGTTCTCGATGCCGTCGTCCCAAAGCATGATGCGCGCGCCCGACGGCGCGATCAGATCGTTCATCGCCACGATATGGCCGGCGTAGGCTTGCGACCGGCCACGCTGCGCGACGTAGCCGGCCGTTTGCCCGAGCCCGAGCGTCGCCGTCTCGTCCGAACCGATGTGAAAGAACGGCGGCCGCCCCACCGCCGCGAGCTCTTGACTGACGATGCGCGATAAATACTCCATCGACAGCGGAACGTTCGGCGCCAGAAGAAAACCGTGCGGGAGCTCCGCGGCTGCGGCGTAACGCTCGAGTCGCAGGGTGTTGTGCATGTGCGCGAACGATTGCTGCTCCGGAATGAGCGCGACGTGGAAACGCGCCGCGTAGCGCGTCAGTTCGCGCAGCTGCTCCGGCGTTATCCCGTCGAGCGGCGCCGGCAGCGGATCGGTTGGGCTGACGAAAACATGCTCCATGTACGGCGAGTAGCCGTTCATCTTGAATGCCGCGATCGTTCGAATTCGCTCCTCGAAATAGCGCATCGTGGGCAACGGTCCGCGCGATACATCGTCGGAAAGAACGCGCCACGGCAGTGCCGGGCGGTCCTCGATCCGCACGCACGGCATCGTCCAAACGCCGTTCGATCGCACCGGCAGCTGTGCGAGCGTCATCGCACCGTAAAACGCACCGGCAGCGTCGGAGCTCGTAATTTCGGCGCGTCCGCCGGCGGTTGTCAAGCGATAGGATTGCGGCGGCAGCGATCCGTCGTGCGTCGTGACGATCGCCGCAGCGGCACCAACGGTTTGCAACGATCCGATGCCGATCGCTCGCCAACGCTCGTCGAGCTCGCTGCGCGCGGCCGGATCGAAGCCGGTTGCGACCGTACGCGGCACGCCCGCAACGCGTGCAGTGCAGGAAACGGTATCAATTCGAGTCGGAGATGGCACCAGGTGCAGCGTGATCGCCGCGATCGTTACCAGCAGTGCCAACGGCGATTACGTCATCTCAGCCGCGGCTGCGTATCGCCGCTTCGCGACGAGTCAGCAGCGCTTCGACCTCATCGAGGTACCCCGATGCCGCAGCACAGTCGAGGGATGCCGCGCGATCGGCGAGCTCGACCGTCTCCGCATCGGCCTCCGCGACCGCTCCGCCGCTAGCGGGGGGGCCCTTTGCGGCAACGACGTGGTGGTTAACGAAAGCGTGCGGGTCGGCGAACTCCACGCGCAGGATCGAGTCGTCCAGCCGCGCGCGGAGATCGGATGGTAGCGCGCAGCGTGCGCCGAGCTCGCTCAACGCTTCGCCGAGATACGAACGAACGTACTCGTCGGAGCGCCGCCGCTGGACGTCGCCGTCGTAACCCGGAAATTCGGCGATTTTTTCGCGCAGCATCTGAAGCGGCTCCATCGGAGTTACTGCTACGACGGATGGCGGCGGAGGGCCTCGAACCCCCCGTGGGAACATTACGATGGATGAGAAACGCGGCGGCGTGGCCCGCGTATCTGGTTGCGGCGGCCTGCTTTGCGATCGCGCTGATATCTTCGATCGCCAACATTTCGCTGCTCGGACAACTCAAGCAGGAGCAGCGCGAGATCGCAACCCTAACGGAGCGGTCGAACGCGCTGGCGCGCAATCTCGTGCAGCAGCGGATCGCGCTCGCCGACGTGCTCGATACGCACGCGCATCGTTACCGAATCGGCGACGGCGAAGTCATCACCCACGGCAGCCGGATTTATCTGTCGCTCGACGCGCTGCCGGAGCCGCCGCGCGGGAAGGTTTACCAAGCGTGGACGCGTGCGCGCGACGCAACCAAGATGAGCGCATCGCCGACGTTTCTGCCCGATGCTCGCGGCGCCGCGCTCATCGTACTGACCGCCGACGCGCGCTCCGCCACGGAAGTCTCGGTCACGCTCGAGCCGGACGGCGGCAGTAAAGAGCCGACGAGCAAGCCCCTGATGGACGCCCCGCTCACTTCGCAATGATCGAACCGCTCTCGCGCGCGACGCGCGAGCCGGCGCTGAGGTACCTCGCGCGGTCGCCGTACCTCAACGTTTTTCTCGCGCACGTGCTCCTGCACGATCCCGCGCCGCCGGCGCAACGCGGCATCGCCGTGGCGCTCGATCGCAATGCCGTCGTCGGCGTAGCGTATTGGGGGCGGCAGATCGCTCTCGCCGCGGAACCGTCTGCAATCGAGTCGTTTGCCGAGTACGGGCGAACGCGTCGCGGCGAACGGATGATCGTCGGCGCCCGCGATACCGTGAGCGCGTATTGGAACGCGGTTCGCAAATGGCATGCACCACCGCGGCTGGTCCGCGATCGTCAGCTGGTGATGCTGATCGATCGCGCGCAACTGCGACCCTACGAACGCCGCACCGTCGTGCGCCAAGCAACGATCGGCGACTGGAATGCGGTTGCCGACGGTTCTGCGGAGATGGTTCGTCAAGAGCTCGAATACGATCCGCGTCGAGCATCGCCCGAGTTCGTCGCGGGCATCCGGCAGATGATCGAGCGTAAGCTCTGGTGGGTCGGAAGCATCGACGGCCGCCTCTGCTTCTTTTGCAACGTGGGGCCCTGGTGCGACCGAACGATCCAGCTGCAAGGAATCTGGACGCCGCGGGGGATGCGC
>DASXGO010000167.1:0-11785 GCA_036489055.1 Candidatus Cybelea sp.
ATCGTTTTGCATTCGAATCCCAGATGAAGTGCAAAGCAGCGATGGAGCGCGGCGCGTTCGACGAGGAGACCGTCGCCGTACCACTTCCGGCCCCGCATGACGCCGAAGCGCCGTTTTCTCGCGACGAGCATCCGCGCCACGAAACGACGCTCGAATTACTTGCCGCGCTTAAACCGGCATTCAAATCGGGCGGAAGCGTGACGGCCGGAAACTCCTCGGGAATCAACGATGGTGCTGCGGCGCTGCTGCTTTGTGAAGCGCAGACCGCGGGGCGGCTTGGATTGCGCCCGATGGCGCGCTTCGTCGGCGGAGCTTCGGCCGGCGTCGCGCCCGACGTCATGGGCCTCGGACCCATTCCAGCGACGCGTAAAGCGCTGAACCGTACCGGGATATCGTCGTCGCAGCTCGATCTCATCGAAATCAACGAAGCCTTCGCCGCCCAAGCGATCGCGTGTATGCGCGATCTGCAGTTCGACCCAACAATCACCAACGTTAACGGCGGTGCAATTGCGCTTGGCCATCCGCTGGGCGCGAGCGGTGCGCGCATCGCGACCACGTTGCTGCACGAGCTGCGGCGCCGTAACGGCAGGTATGCCCTGGCCACGATGTGCATCGGCGTCGGTCAGGGCATTGCAACGGTATTCGAACGGATGGAGTTGAAGCCAGCGACATGACTTCGACCCCGGCCTCGACTCTAACGAAGACGCAGCTGCTCATCGGCGGCGAGTGGCGCGATGCATCCGGCGGTGCCGTCTACGAAGATTTCAATCCGGCGACCGGCGGCAAGATCGCCGACGTCGCCGACGCGGCGCGCGAAGACGTCGATGCGGCAGTCGCCGCCGCGCGACGTGCGTTCGACGGCCGCTGGCCGACGATGGCAGCGTCGCGGCGCGCGAAGATCATTTACAAACTCGCGCAGCTGATCGCCGAACGCGCCAATGAGATCGCGCTCGTGGAGGTGCGCGACAACGGCAAAACGATCTCCACCGCCAAAGGCGAGCTCGGCGCGATCGTAGATTGCTTCGAGTTCTACGCCGGCGCGACCACGAAGAACTACGGCGAAACGTTGCCGCCGCCGCTTCCGACCTATCTTGCAAACACGGTCCGGGAGCCGGTCGGCGTCGTCGGCGCCATCGTCCCGTGGAACTTTCCGCTCTTGCTTGCGTCGTGGAAAGTTGCGCCCGCTTTGGCGACCGGCTGCACGATCGTTCTCAAGCCATCTTCGGTAACGCCGCTCACGGCCATCGAGCTCGGCAAGCTCGCACTCGAAGCGGGCGTTCCCGAGGGCGTGCTCAACGTCGTAACGGGCGCAAATAATCCAGTCGGAGCGTGGATGGTCGAGAATCCCGGAATCGATAAAATCGCGTTTACCGGCTCGACCGCTACCGGCAAGAACGTCGCCGCCGTCGCCGCCAAAACGCTCAAGCGCGTGACCCTCGAACTCGGTGGAAAGTCGCCGTCGGTCGTATTTGACGACGCGGATCTCCGAGCGGCCGTCGCGGGCGCGCTCTACGGCGTCTACTACAATGCCGGGCAGTGCTGTGAGGCGCGCTCACGCATCCTGGTGCAGTCGACGATCTTCGATAACTTCGTCGCGCTGTTTACCGAAAAAGCGGCGCGGCTGCGCGTCGGCAATCCGGAAGATCCTACGACGCAAATCGGCGCGATTACGCTGCAAGATCAATTCGACAAGATCAAAGAGTATTGCGAGATCGGCGTCGCCGAGGGCGCGAAAAAACTCCTGGGAGGCACGGTGCCCGAGCTCGGCGACGCGCTGGCCTCGGGAATGTTCTGGAGCCCGACCGCGTTCGAAGCGGAGAACACGCATCGAATCGCTCGCGAAGAGGTCTTCGGTCCCGTTGCGACGTTCGTGCGGTTCGAGAACGAAAGCGAAGCCATAGCGCTTGCGAATGCGAGCGAGTACGGGCTGGCGGCGAGCGTGTGGTCGAGCAACGTTGGGCGGGCAAATCGTGTCGCGCGCGGCATTCGCAGCGGTTCCGTCGCAATCAACACGCCCTACGCGGTCTTTCCGGGCGTTCCGTTCGGCGGCTACAAACAATCCGGTTACGGTCGCGAGCTCGGCATGGAAACGATGCGGCTCTACACCGAGACCAAGAGCGTGCTTACTTATATCGGTGAAAAACCGATCGACCCGTTCGGGGTATAACTCGGAGATGGATGACCCGCTGAAGATCGGCGGCCGCTATAGCACAACGTACGGGACGCTTTGGAAAGACGGTACGTACTTTCCGCGCGGTACGGAAGTGACAGTCGTCGGCCTTCACATCGATCAGGGATTTTGCGTCCGCTTTCCGGCCTCGGCAGATGACGAGCCGCTCGAGACGTGGGAGGACTGGAGCGAAGTCGATTTTCTCGCGGAAGAAGGCTCGATCGAGCCGCCGAGCCGTCCGCTATCGACGGCAGTTCTTGCCGAGGCGCGCGACGTGCTGTCCGACGCTGAAGATGGCTGTCATCTGCACCTGCACGATGATGAAACGCCCTAGTTGCCTAACATTATGATGCTGGTCTGCCACACAGCCCAGCCGGCGCACTCTGAGGATCTGAAGCTCGGCGAAATCTTCGCAAGCCAACAATAGGTCTTGCTCGGCTTGAGCTGCCTAAAGTGCACCAAGCCTTTCTTACCGGTGATCTCCGTGTCGAACGGATGCCCGGGCCGCGGGCTCCCCGGGTTCCTCGGCGTCGAAATTTCGACGGGCACTTGCGCCACCGGCGTGCCGGCTACGGTGACTTCCACGGTGGCCTTTTTATCCGAGGGGTTGGGGCTCGGTGAAATCGGTGAGTAGGACGGAGTCGGCGTCGTGCTCGTGGAGCTATGACACGCGGCGGAAATGACGACCGCAAAGGCGGCCAGCGCGAGGAGTAAGCGTTTTGGCATCGGCGCCTGGAGTTCGACGCTGCCGCGGGCTGCCCCGTTTCATCCTCCGGCGCAGAGATGAAAGTAACGTTGTGATTTCGAGCCGATCGCCGCATAGAGCTCGCGAAAGAGCGCGGCCGCGGTCGTTCCGGGCCAATGCGCAGGAAGCAGCTCGCTGGGGAGCCCTGGGTCGACGTATGCGAACTTCCGATAATCGTGCACGAGCCAGAGCCGCTCGATAAAGGCTGCTTCGTCGCTGAGGCCGGCCCGTTCGCGCTCCCGGCGCAGACGCGGCTCGTATCGCGCGATGAATACTCGGTAAGCCGCAGCGATTTCGTCTACGTTCCAACAGCGCTCGAGCAGTTCGCGGTCGCTCAGCGGTCCACCGTACTCGCTGTTGAAGAGATTAACGGCGTCGAGCGTTCCGGTTGCCAGCGCCGCGTCCCGCGCGGCCGCGATGGTATCCGATGGAGAGATCCACGTGGTCGGCGAGAGCTGCGCCCAGCCGAGGGCCGCAAGCTCCTGACGTAAGCGCTCGCGGCGCTTGCGGTGCGCCTCACCGATCGCGTAACTGAGCAGCCGCCACCGGCCATCCCACTCAATTACCGGCCCATAGATTCTCGGACTCAACTCCTCGATGCGCCGCCGCCCCCGCTCGGTGACCCGGTAGTACGCTCGGTTGCCCTCGCGCCGGGCGACGAGCCAGCCCTGCCGCGACATTCGCGAGATGGCCTGTCGCACGGCGCCCGGCGTGACGCCGAATGGCGCCATGAGGCGAATCAGCGCGCCGATCCAGAGCGAACCGTCGCCCGGCAAGCGGGCGACCATGTCCCCGTACAGGGTGAAGATAAAGGAATTAGGACGCGCAACTTGGCGCTCCGGCCCTTCGACTCGGCGCCCCCGCGCCTCGCTCAGGACTGGCTTGCGGCCAGGGGTTGAGGGATTCGGACTTGACTTCGCTTCGACTGCCACCTAGTATGACGGTATTCCCCACGACCGCCCAAAATCCGTCACATGCTGAGGTGAGAAGGCTGCAATGAACCGTATATCGACCTTTGACGATTGGATTTCTATGCTCGACGAGTGGCGGCGCGACGTTGGTCTCGACCGCGAGCTCGTCGACCGTTTCATGCCCGGCTACACATTCGAAGCCAAGTACGGCGAGCTGCCCACCGATGAGATCTACTTCGGCGACTTTCGGGGCAATCGCCGGTGGGAGAAAGTGCGCGAGATTCCCGATCAGCGCATGCGCGACGCGGTACTCAACATGGTCGTCTACCAAGGCGATACGGAATTTGCCTCAAACGAGCAGCAGCGATTTCTAGTCAACAATGCGCCGAGCGAGTACGATCTCGCGGCACTCGTACGCATCATGGTCGAAGAGACGCGTCATGGCTACCAAATGTGCCATCTCATGGTGGAACACTTTGGGAGCGAGGGCAAAATCGAGGCGCAGAAGATGCTCGAGCGGCGCGCGTTCGGTAAAAAGAACCGGCTGCTGAACGCATTCAACGAAGACGTCACGCACTGGCTCGACTTCTTCGCGTATACGAACTTCATGGATCGCGACGGCAAGTTCCAGCTGACGATGCTCTCGCACTCGAGTTTCGCGCCGCTCGCCGCGTCCATGGGGCCGATGCTGCGCGAGGAGTCGTTTCACATGGGCACCGGCATCACCGGTTTGCGTCGCATCGCCAAAGCCGGCGTCATCCCGGTCGAGCTGCAGCAGAAGTATTACAACAAGTGGTTTTCGGGTTCGCTCGACCTCTTTGGTACCGATCATTCCGGCTCCGCACAGTGGGCGTATACCTGGGGTATCAAGGGCCGTGTCGACGAAGACAAAGCCGGCGACGAACACGCCGATAAAGAACATCTCAACGAGCGCGCGCGCAAGCAGTTCTACGAGGAAGCGCTGGGGACCGTCGCGCGGGTGAACGAAGTGAACCCCAGCGAAACGAAGCTCTATCTGCCGGATATGCGCTTCAACCGCAAGATCGGCAACTTTGCGGGCCAGCGGTACGCCGTTGACGGCAGCCGGCTCACCGAAGAAGAATGGCAAGCGTACGCGCCGACCGTCCTTCCGAATGAAGCGGACGACTCGACGCTCAAAGAGTATTTCAAAGACCCCAACTGGATCGCACCGAAAGGAAGCTTGGCATGAGCACAACCGTCAATGGAGTCGCACAAACACCGTTTGGACGCGAAACACGTCCGCTCGACGGTAAGCGTGTCATCAATTACATTAAGCATGGGCACGTCGCGGTGATCGAAATGGACGATCCTCCGGCCAATACCTACACGCACGAGATGATGCGTCAGCTCGACGAAGCGATTCTGGACGCCCGCTTCGACCACGACGTCGAAGTGATCGTGCTCACCGGCAAGGGCGAGAAATTCTTCTCGGCCGGCGCGAACATCGGGATGCTCAATCAAGTGACGCCCGAGTTCAAATACATGTTCTGCTTGCATGCCAACGAGACGCTGCAGCGGTTGGAGCAGACGCCGAAACTCGTGATCGCCGCGCTTAACGGGCATTGCGTCGGCGGCGGCTTGGAGATTGCGATGGCCGCCGACATCCGCATCGCGCGCAAAGATGCCGGCAAAATCGGCCTTCCGGAAGTTGCTCTCGGGGTTCTGCCGGGCACCGGCGGAACGCAGCGCCTCGCGCGGCTCGTCGGCAAATCACGTGCCATCGAGATGATGACGACCGGGAAGACGGTCAGCTACGAACAAGCCATGGACTGGGGCATGATCAACGATCTCTTTGAGGGGAGTGCCCAGGACTTCCGCGACCAGATTCTCGACTACGCCAAGCAGTTCTGTTCGCCGAACAAGGCCCCGATGGCCGTGGGCCACATCAAACGCAGCGTGCAGACCGGCGCCGAGCTACCGCTGCAAGACGCACTCGCGCTCGAACGCGAGCTGCAATCGCTGCTCTTCAAAAGCGAAGACGCAAAAGAAGGCCTCGCAGCGTACAACGAAAAGCGCGTCGCCCGCTTTAAGAACAAATAGCGAGCCCGTAAAAAAGCGGGGCGTGTCGTTTGACACCCCCGCCGGCCCTCACCGCCGCGATGCTCCACGACAACAGCTTTCATGCGATTGCTCCTTTGGCTTTTTACCAGGGGCTTGCGCGATTGGCGGCATATAGGCTTCGAGATGAAGAGCTCCTGCGAGCGTTGCGGCCGCTCGTTGACCGGCGTTACGGACGCGCGCGTATGTTCGTACGATTGTACGTTTTGTGCCGATTGCGCGCTCACGATGAACGACCGATGCCCGAATTGCAACGGCGCGCTCGCGATGCCGACCGGAGCTGCATAGCGATGGTCACCGCTTTCATTCTCATGAACGTGGAGCGGCCGCGGCTGCGAACCGTCGCCGACGATTTGCTCGCAATCGACGGCATCGCCGAGGTCTACTCGGTTGCGGGCCCTTTCGACCTCATTGCGATTGCTCGCTTACGCGAACACGAAGAGCTCAGCGATCTCGTGACCGAGCGCGTCGCCGCACTCGAAGGCATCTTGAGCACCGAAACGCTCATCGCGTTTAGGTCGTTTTCGAAAAAAGATCTCGGACTGCTCTGGGACATCGGGTCGTAGCGACCCGCAGAGTGAAACGTTCAATTGGGAGCGAGGGTTAACCACGGTATTATGGCACGAATTTACGACAACTTGGCCGAGACGTTCGGGAACACGCCGCTGGTGAAGCTGCCGCGCCTCACCCGCGATCTTCCCGCAACGGTTCTGGTAAAGATGGAATCGTTCAATCCGGCCGGCTCGGTCAAGGACCGCATCGGCGTCGCGATGATCGAGGCCGCGGAACGAGACGGACGCCTGCTTCCAGGCATGACGATCATTGAGCCAACGAGTGGAAACACCGGAATCGCGCTCGCGTTCGTCGCCGCAGCGAAGGGTTATCCGCTGATTCTCGTGATGCCGGACACGATGACGATCGAACGCCGCAACTTGCTCAAGGCCTATGGTGCGCAAGTCGTTCTCACGCCCGGCGCCGAGGGCATGCCCGGAGCGCTGCGCCGCGCGAACGAGATTGCGGCGGGCACTACCGGCAAGTACTTCATGCCCCAGCAGTTCGAGAATCCCGCAAATCCGGAGATTCACCGCCGCACGACGGCCGAAGAGATTTGGCGCGATACCGACGGCGCCGTTGACGTCGTTATTTCGGCAGTCGGAACTGGAGGGACGATCACGGGCGTCGGCGAGGTGCTCGCAGCCCGTAAGCCGAGCGTCAAAATGATCGCCGTCGAACCGGATGCTTCAGCCGTGCTCTCCGGCGGCAAACCTGGCCCGCACAAGATCCAAGGCACGGGCGCCGGCTTCGTGCCTAAAGTGCTCAATACCAAAATTTATTCGGAAGTTATCCGGGTTACGGACGCGGACGCCATTGCGATGGCGCGCCGGCTTGCGCGCGAAGAAGGCATGCTCGTTGGTATCTCGAGCGGCGCGAACATTTGGGCGGCACTCGCGGTGGCCGCACGTCCGGAATCGCGCGGTAAGACAATTGTGACCATCGCTTGCGATACCGGCGAGCGCTATTTGAGCAATCCGGTCTTCGCCGAACAGGAAGCCACGATCGTCGAACCCGCGCTCGTTTGACAGCTCGCACGGAACTCGTCGTCGAGATAACGCGCGGCGACCTGGTCGAGTCGGTTCATCGGGTCGCGGCGTGTGCCGTCGATGCAAAGGGAGTCATACTCGACGCTACCGGCGACGTCGACTCTCCCGTCTACCTGCGTTCGGCCGCGAAGCCGTTCATCGCGGCCGCCGTGATCGCGGCCGGCGCCGATACGGCGTTCGGCCTCGACGGCCGTGAAGTCGCCGTCATGGCGGCCTCGCACGCAGGTGAACCGATGCACGTCGAAGCGGTGCGCTCGATTCTCAACAAAATCGGCATGAGCGTCGCCGATTTGAAGTGCGGCGTCCATTGGCCGTACGACGAAGCCGCCGCCGAAGCGCTGCGCCGCGCGGGAGCCGCACCTACGGCTTTGCACAACAACTGCTCGGGAAAGCACGCCGGTATTCTCGCGCTTTGCAAGTTGATCGGGGCCGACACCGTTAGCTATTTGGATGTCGCGAATCCGGCGCAGCGACAAATTTTGGCGTTGTGCGCGCGCGTTTCGAACGACGATCCTGCGACGTGGCCGCTAGGCATAGACGGCTGCGGAATACCCGTCTACGCAACGAGCCTTCGTAACGCGGCGCGATCCTTCGCGCGGCTCGCGACCCTCGACGACGTCTCGGATTCCGACGCACGCGCGCTGCGCGTCGTTCGGGATGCAATGGTGGCGCACCCGGTCTACGTTGCCGGCACCGGACAGTTCGATACCGAGTTAATGACCGTGGGCGCTGGAAGCATCCTATCGAAGGGGGGCGCTGAAGGGGTGCACGGGGTCGCGGCTGTCGCGGAAGGCTTTGGTTTCGTCTCCAAAGTTCTCGACGGAGCCTCGCGCGCGCGCGCTCCATCCTCGATCGCAATTCTACGGCGGGCGGGCGCACTGGACGACGTCCAAGTCCAGACTCTTGACCGTTTCGCGCATCCGAAAGTGTATAATCGGGCCGGACATGCCGTCGGAGAGATTCGCGCCGCAATCTGAGTATCTGCGCCTGCTCGGCGAGCGGGTCTTGCTCTTTGACGGTGCCATGGGCACGCAACTCATGGCGCTTGAGCTGTCCGCTGCCGACTTCGGCGGGGCTCCGCATTTGGGATGCAACGAAGCCCTGGTGCTGACGCACCCGGAGATCGTGCGCGACATCCACGAGTCGTATCTGGCCGCCGGAGCGGACGTCGTGGAGACGGATACGTTCACGGGCTCGCGCATCAAGCTCGACGAGTTTTCGCTCGGCGCGAAGACGCGCGAGATCAATCTTGCGGCTGCCACGCTCGCGCGTGAAGCCTGCGACGCCTTCTCGACTCGCGAGCGGCCGCGTTTCGCCGCGGGATCGATGGGGCCGACCGGCCTGCTCGTTTCGTCGTCCGATCCAGTTCTTTCCAATATAACGTACGAACGGCTGCGCGACGTCTATGCCGAACAGGCCCGGGCGCTGGTCGAAGGTGGCGTCGATCTGCTCGTGCTCGAGACGATGCAGGATCTGCTCGAGCTCAAGGCCGCGATCGCTGGAATCCGGCGCGAGTTCGCGAGTGGTATGCGGCGCGTACCAATTCAGGCGCAGCCTACACTCATCACTGAAGGCCGCATGCTGCTGGGAACCGACATCCGCGCGATTCGAGCCGTGCTCGACGCGCTGGAGGTCGACGTGATCGGGCTCAACTGTTCGACCGGACCGGCTCAGATGCGCGATTCGATGCGGTACCTCTGCGAGCGGTCGCGCGCATTCGTTAGCGTGATTCCCAATGCCGGACTCCCCTTGATGGGGCCGCAAGGCGAAACCATCTACCCCGAGACGCCCGATGAGCTCGCAGCCGAGCTTGCCGCGTTCGTTCGTGACTTTGGCGTCAACGTGGTCGGCGGCTGCTGCGGAACGACGCCGGATCACATCGCCGCGCTGCGCGCGAAACTCGCGCAGACCGAGCGCAAAGCGCGTCCCCGGCCTTCTCCGGCTCAGGAAGCGGCCTCGGCGATAACCGCCATCGCATTGGAGCAGGAACCACGCCCGCTGATCGTCGGCGAACGCATCAACGCGCAGGGCTCGCGAAAGATCAAGCGTTTCCTTTTGGAAGATCGCTACGACGACGTGACGCTCGTTGCGCGCGAGCAGGTCGAGGGCGGTGCCCACCTGCTCGACGTATGTTGCGCCTTGACGGAACGCGCGGACGAAGACGCGCAGATGCGTGAGATCGTTCGACGGCTCGCGCAATCGATCGAGGCGCCGCTGGTAATCGACTCAACGGAGCCGCACGTGCTCGAGGTTGCACTGCAGAACTATCCGGGCCGCGCGGTCGTCAACTCCGTGCACCTTGAATCGGGACGCGCGAAAATGGACGCCGTCCTGCCGGTCGCGATCGAACACGGCGCCGCGGCCATCGCACTGACGATCGACGAGAGCGGCATGGCGAAGACCGCCGCGCGCAAAGCCGAAGTTGCGCGGCGCATCTACGACATTGCCGTCACGGAATACGGCCTGCCCGCCGGCGCGTTGATCTTCGATGCGCTGACCTTTACACTGGCGACCGGCGAAGCCGAGTTTGCCGCGTCGGCAATCGAGACGATCGAAGGCATTCGCGCGATCAAGCGCGAGCTGCCTGGAACGCTGACCTCACTTGGAATCTCGAACGTTTCGTTCGGACTCAAGCCGGCAGCGCGAGCAGCGCTCAACTCGGTCTTCCTTCATCACTGCGTCGAAGCCGGCCTCGACTGCGCGCTGGTAAACCCCAAGGATATCGTGCCCTACTTCGAGGTCGATGCGGAGGTTCGCGCGCTTTGCGACGACCTCGTTTTCAATCGCCGCCCCGACGCGCTGACGCGCCTGATCGAGCACTTTGAAACTTCCTTTGTGCCGGAGCGAAGCGGAGTCCGCAGCGAGGAGAGCAGCGACGAGTCGATGGGCATCGAAGAGCGCATCCATCAGGCGATTTTGCTGCGGCGCAAAGACGGAATCGAAGCCAAGATCGACGAGGCGCTCCTGCGGTATACACCAATCGAAGTGCTCAATACGATTCTGCTGCCGGCGATGAAGGACGTCGGCGATCGCTTCGGCCGCGGGGAGCTGATATTGCCGTTCGTGCTGCAGTGCGCCGAGGTGATGAAGAAGGCCGTCGCGCACCTCGAGCAGTTTCTCGAGCGGCGCGAGGGCACCACGAAAGGCACAGTCGTGCTGGCGACTGTTTTCGGCGACGTGCACGACATCGGGAAGAATCTCGTCCACACGATTCTGGCCAACAACGGTTACACCGTGCACGATCTCGGCAAGCAAGTACCCGTCAACGCGATCTTGGAAAAGGCGGTGGAAGTCCGCGCCGATGCCATAGGCTTGTCGGCGCTCCTCGTCTCAACCAGTAAACAGATGCCCATTTGTCTGGAAGAACAAGAAGCGCGCGGACTAAGCTTTCCAGTGATCATCGGCGGCGCAGCGATCAACCGCGATTTCGGACGCCGCATCGCGCTGCTCGACGACGGCAAGCGTTTCTTCGAACCGGGCTGCTTCTATGCGCGCGACGCCTTCGAGGGCCTCGATCTCATGGACGCGATCACCGGCGACGGGCAGCGGCGCGACGAGTTGCTCGAACGCGTCAAGAGCGAAGCGTTTGCTCAAGCCCAACGTCACCGCGTCGTCGCGACGGCGGGCGTCGTGCTTCGATCGGCGGTCAAGAGTGACGTTGCCGACGTGCCGCAGCCGCCGTTTTGGGGGTCGCGCGCCATCCGCGGGCTCGACGTTGCGGAGCTCTGGCAGTGCTTCGATCTACGCAGTCTTTACCGGCTGTCGTGGGGTGCTTCCAATGCTAAGGGAACGGCGTTCGATCGGCTCGTCGCCGAGGAGTTCGAGCCGCGTCTCCGGCGCTACGAAAACGACGCGTCGCGCGGCGATCTGCTCGAGCCGCGGGTCGTTTACGGCTACTTCCCCGCAGCGGGCGTCGGCAACGACGTGATCCTGTACGACCCCGCCGACCGGCGACGAGAGGTTGCGCGGCTGCCGTTTCCGCGCCAAACTGGCGGCGAGCATTTGAGCTTGGCGGATTACTTGCGCGAACCTCAAGACGGCGCCCCCGTCGACGTCGTCGCGCTTCAAGTCGTGACGATTGGACAGAACGCGACGCAGCGAACCGAGGCGCTGCAATCGCAGGGCGCGTACAGCGAGGCCTACTTCCTGCACGGCTTTTCGGTGCAAGCCGCGGAGGCGCTCGCCGAGCATACGCATCGCCGTATCCGGCGCGAGCTCGGCTTGCCGCAGGATCGCGGAAAACGCTACTCGTGGGGATACGGGGCGTGTCCCGATCTGG
>DASXGO010000509.1:0-14320 GCA_036489055.1 Candidatus Cybelea sp.
CCGTACCAGTTCATACCGGCGCAGTTCGAGTCGAGCGCCATCGTACGCGATGCAACCAATGCGTATGCATACGGAGATCAGGCCGCCGGAGGCGTCGTCGAGCTTACGCCGTTCACGACCGGATTGAGCCCGGAGGTTGCGACGCTTGGAAGCGATCTCATCGCGCGCGTCCAAGCCGGCTCCGACGATTCGGGTGTTACGGTTGCATCGTTCAGCAATAACGAAGAGTCGAGACAGCGCGGTGACGTGTTTGCGCGGCTGCCGCTACCCGCAGACGAATCGTTCAGCATTGCTGCCGGGAGCGAACAGTCGCGGGTCTACTCGCCGCCCGCAAACGACTTTGCCGGGAGCTTTTCCTTTGCCAACGCCACCTTCGACATACCGCGCGCGCTCAATTTATCGCTCTCCGCGGTCATCGACCGCGGCAACTACTATTGGACCGCGGGCGAGTATCCGATTCCGGCCGGCTGGTCCGACTCCGGTTTCAGCGCCGGCATACGGTCAAACGGCAACGTTTTCGGCTTCGCCGACGCGGCAGTCCGCTCGTCGACGGGATTCGACGACTTGCAGGCCCTGCCGTTCGGAGGGTCGCGTGTCGGCGCGTCGCTGGTGCAGACGCGCGGCGACGCCGGCATCGAGGCGCGCGGAAACGATTACGACGTTACCGCCGGCGTCGGAATCTTCTGGTTCGATTATGCCGGCGGTACGCTCGGCGTTTCACAGCCCGCCCATACGGCGCTCGCGGTACCGTCGCTCGACGCCAGGCTCTTTCCGAACGGAAAGTGGAGTTTGAATTTGCAAGGCAGCGGCTCGTTCACGCTTCCGACATTTGAAGAGCAGTACATCTTCGGGCCGGAACCGCAGATCGTGCAGCTCGAACGCAACACGCTCGAGGCCGTGCAGCTGAACTACACCGATGCGGAGCGCATTCGGCTGTCGTTCGAACAAGCATGGCAAAACGTGGCCGGCGTTTCCGGCGGTAAGATTCTTTCGACTGGCTTTTCCGCAATCTGGCAGCTCTCGCCGGCGATCGCGTTACGCGCTTGGACGATGCACGTGACCGATACCGTTGCGCTCTACGCCGGCGGCCTTCCGTTTGGCGGCGCTTCGACGGTGAATGCCCTCTGGCTTACGTATGATGGCTGGGGGGGTCTACGCGCCGACGCGATCTATCGGCGCGATCTGCTTAACGCGCTGCCCTTCTATCACGTCGACGGTGCAATCTCGGGGCCGGTCGATCGACGACTACGCTGGTATGCCGGCGTTGAAGACCGTCAGCAGCGAACGTTCGTGGACGTCGGCCTCCGATTTTTCGGCCGATAAAAACCGGCCTCGATCGCTACTCCTCGTCGTGCCTTCCATGCGGACGGCGCCGGCGGCGCGTCGGCGGTGCTCCGGGCGTTGCGGCGTCTTGTGAATCGCGCGGTGGCCGCGCGCTGCGGGCGCCGTAATCGCCGTTACCGGAAACGCCGCCCAAGAGCGCCTTTCGCGAGAGATTGATGCGTCCTTGACCGTCGATCTCCATCACCTTCACCATGATCTCGTCGCCGGGTTTGACCACGTCCTCGACCTTCTCGACGCGCGTCGGCGCCAGTTGGCTGATATGCACGAGGCCCTCCTTGCCGGGAAGGATCTGCACGAATGCGCCGATGGCGATCACACGCGTGACGGTGCCGAGATAGGTCTCGCCGACCACGATGTCGCGTGTGAGGTTCTCGACGATGGTTTTGGCTTTGTCGCCCGATGCGCCGTCGAGCGAGGTGATGAAGACGCTGCCGTCGTCCTCGATGTCGATCTTCTCGACTCCGGTGTCGGCGATGATCTTGTTGATCACCTTGCCGCCGGGGCCGATGACGTCCTTGATTTTCGCGGGATCGATCTTGATGACGATCATCCGCGGAGCGTATTGCGAGAGCTCCTCGCGCGGCTGCGCAATCGTTTCCGCGAGCTTGTCGATGATCGCGTGGCGCGCCGTCCGCGCTTGTTCCATCGCCTCGCGCATGATCGCGACCGTGACGCCCTGGACTTTGATGTCCATTTGAATCGCGGTAATGCCTTTTTTTGTCCCTGCGACCTTGAAGTCCATCTCGCCCAGCGCATCCTCGAGACCCTGGATGTCGGTGAGAACGGTGTACTTGCCGCCCTTGAGGATCAAGCCCATTGCGACGCCCGCGACATGATCGCGGATCGGTACGCCGGCGTCCATGAGCGCGAGCGACGAGCCGCACACGGATGCCATCGACGACGACCCGTTCGATTCGAGCACCTCGCTCATAAGGCGAAGCGTGTACGGAAATTCGTCTTTCGGCGGCAAGACGGGCAGGAGCGCGCGCTCTGCCAAGCGTCCGTGACCGATTTCCCGGCGGCCGGGCCCGCGCATGGGGCGCGTCTCCCCGACCGAGTATGGCGGAAAGTTGTAGAAATGCATGTAGCGCTTGTCTTCGAGATCGACGATGCCGTCGAGCCGCTGCGCGTCGCTGGTCGAACCGAGCGTCGCCGCCGTGAAGACCTGCGTTTGTCCGCGCGTGAAGATGCCCGAACCGTGGACGCGCGGGACGTAATGCACCTTGCACCAGATCGGGCGCACTTCGTCGGGCTTACGGCCATCGGGGCGAACCTTCTCGTCCACGACCATCACGCGAAGCTCGTCTTCCTCCATCGCCTTGATGACCTTGTAAAACTCTTTTGCGGTGGCCGATGACTCGAGCAGGGCTTTGACGTTTTCGTCCTTCTTGCCGCACCGCGACAACGCTTCGTCGATCGAGATCGCGGCGAACGCTAATTCACGTTTCTGCTTGTCCACGACGCGCATCGCTTTGGCGACGTCTTTGGCAAACGATTTCCGAACCCAACGCTCGAGATCGGCGTCGACGCGTGCGACGGGATACTCGCGCTTGGGTTTGCCGGCCTTGCGCGCCAGCTCGTCGATTGCGCCGACGATCGTGCGAATTTCCTCGTGCGCGAACTCGACGGCGCCCAAGAAGTCGTCCTCGCTGATCTCATTGCCGTCGCCCTCGACCATCATGACCGCGTCGGCCGTGCCGGCGATGACGATATCCATGCCGCCGCTTTCGTACTGCGGCAGCGTCGGATTGCAAACGTACGCTCCGTTTTCGTCGCGGCCCACTCGCACCGCGGCCACCGTCTTATCGAACGGAATGTCGCTGAGGGCAAGCGCCGCGCCCGCGGCGCAAACGCCGAGCACGTCGGCGTCGAGCTCCGGGTCGATCGAGAAGACCGTGGCGACGATTTGCACGTCGTTCCGAAAACCGTCGGGGAAGAGCGGCCGGATAGGCCGGTCGATTTGACGCGAACTTATCACGGCGTGCTCGGACGGGCGCCCTTCGCGTTTGATGAAACCGCCCGGAATTTTTCCGGCTGCGTACATCTTCTCTTCGAAATCGCAGGTGAGCGGAAAGAAGTCGATGCCTTCGCGAGGTTTCTCGGAGGCGGTCACGGCGCAGAGCACGACGTTTTGGTCACCATAACGAACCAATGCGGAGCCGTTCGCTTGCTTCGCCAGTTCGCCGGTTTCGATGGTCATCGTGCGCCCGCCGACCGTTAAACTTACGGATTCGGGCACATTTTCTCCTAAATTATAACTATTTTATCTTTTAATGACCGCACTCCATTCGGCAGGGCGAAGCCGCAGCCTGCCTAATCGCCGTCAGATGCCGACCCTTACCTCGGAGGGCTTGACTGAACTCAAGCTCAAGGCCAACGACGTGCGTCAGGGCATTATCCGTTCGCTGTTGTCGGCCGGATCGGGCCACTCGGCCGGGCCGCTCGATATGTCCGACATCTTTGCCGCGCTCTACGGTCATCTGATCCGGCACGATCCGAACGATCCGCAGTGGCCGGATCGCGACCGATTGCTGCTTTCCTGCGGGCACATCGCGCCGGTGCGCTACTCCGCGATGGCAAACTTCGGATACTTTCCGACCGAAGAGCTGCTCACGCTGCGAAAGTTCGGTACGCGCCTGCAAGGGCATCCGGAGCGCGTGCGCTTGCCGGCCGTCGAGACGACGTCGGGGCCGCTGGGCGAAGGGCTGGCCCAAGGCGTCGGCATGGCGTATGGCGCGAAGCTCGACGCCAAGCAATTTCGCGTTTGGGTCGTGACTTCGGACGCGGAGCATCAGTGCGGCCTGCATTGGGAGGCGGTTCTGACCGGCGCGAAATTCCAACTAGACAATCTCACCGCAATCGTCGACCGCAACTTCATCCAGATCGACGGCAGTACCGAAGACGTGATGCCTCTCGAGCCGTTCGCGGAAAAGTACCGTGCGTTCAACTGGGAGGTCTTCGAATGCGACGGTAACGATATCGCCGAGTTCGTCGAGACCGCCGAACGCGCGATTCGCGTCAAGAACAAGCCTCAAGTCATTATCGCGCATACCGTGCCGGGCAAAGGCGTCTCGTTTATGGAAGGCGATTACACCTGGCACGGCAAGCCGCCCAACGCGCAGCAGGCCGAACAAGCGTTGCGCGAGCTGGCGCAAGCGCGGGAAGGAATCGTAGCTCATGAGTAGCGGCACGAACCTGTTGGATACGGCCGCGACCGCGATGCAGCTGCTCGACTATCGGGCCGGCGAGCTCAAGCAAGTGCCGACGCGCAACGGCTTCGGCGAAGGTTTAATCGAGGCGGGAACGCTCGACCGCAACGTGCTCGGGATCTGCGCGGACCTATCGGAATCGACGCGTTTCGAAGGCTTCAAGAAGGCCCATCCGGGTCAGTACATCGAGATCGGCGTCTCCGAGCAGCTGCTTGTCGCGATGGCCGGAGGTCTGGCATCGGTCGGCAAGATCCCGTGGATCGCGAGTTACGCGATGTTCAATCCGGGTCGTTCATGGGAGCAAGTGCGAACGATCATGGCGCTCAACGAGACGAACGTAAAAATCGCCGGAGCACACGCCGGCGTCTCGGTCGGGCCCGACGGCGCCACGCACCAAGCCATCGAGGACATCGCAATTATGCGGGTCATTCCGCACATGACTGTCGTGGTTCCGTGCGACTCGGTACAAACGAAAAAAGCGACGCTTGCGCTCTCGGCGCGCTGGGGCCCGTCGTACCTGCGATTTGGACGCGAAAAATCGGCGGTCTTCACGACCGATGAGACGCCGTTCGAAATCGGCAAGGCGCAGATCTTCCGGGAAGGCAATGACGTCGCGATCGTGGCGTGCGGCATTTTGGTCTATAACGCACTGCTCGCCGCCGACGCGCTATCCCGCGACGACGGCATCGAGTGCCGCGTGATCAACAACCACACCGTTAAACCGATGGACGAAGCAGCGATCGTCGACGCCGCGGAATCGTGCGGCACGATCGTTACCGTCGAGGAGCATCAAAAGCACGCGGGAATGGGTTCGCGCGTTGCCGAGGTTCTTTCGCAGCGCCACCCCGCGCCGATCGAGTTCGTGGGCGTCGAGGACACGTTCGGACAATCCGGCGACCCCACGGAGCTCATCGAATACTACGGCATGGGCGTCGACGCGATCGTAGACGCCGCCCGCCGCGCATTCAAGCGCAAGAAACCCTAGCGGCGAAGACCGAGTTCGGAAATCAAGCTGCGGTAGCGCTCGAGATCTTTCGCGTGCAGATAGTTCAGCAGCCGGCGGCGCTGACCGACCTGCAGCAAGAGCCCGCGGCGGCTGTGATGATCCTTCTTGTGGACCTTTAAGTGCTCGGTGAGCTGGTTGATCGATGCGGTGAGCACCGCGATCTGCACTTCGGCGGAACCGGTGTCGTTCGATCCACGGCCGTACTTGCCGGCGATCTCGGCTTTTCGTTCTTTAGTGAGCGGCACGAACGTAACTCCTTAAGCAGGATGGTCTCGCATCGGGTACAGAGCGCTGCACCGTCCCGGCGACCGGCATAGGATATCAGAGCCGCGGCGGACGTGCAAGATGTGCGAAGCCGGCCGCAAAAGTCGCCGTAATGGATTTCGGCATACGAGGCCGGACCGCGTTGGTGACCGGAGCGAGCGCCGGAATCGGCGCCGCTGTTGCACTTGGGCTGGCGCGTGAAGGGGTGCGTTTGGCGGTAGCCGCTCGCGACGCGGCACGGCTCGATGCGGTCGTCCGCGAAGCCAAGCAAGCCGGCGCCGCGGAGGCCGCGGCATTCCCGCTCGATTTAGGCGATCCGAACTCGATCGCAATCGCGCTCGAGCGTCTCGCGCGTGGATTCGGCAACGTCGATATCGTAGTGCTCAACGGTGGCGGGCCCAGGCCGGGGCGTTTCACCGAAATGTCGCTGACCGATTGGGACGGCGCGTACCAACTCTTGGTGCGCGGCATGCTCGGCCTACTCGAGAATCTGGTTCCGGCGATGCGCGCGCGCAAATGGGGACGCATCGTTGCGCTGACGTCGAGCTCGGTGAAACAACCCATCGATACGCTCGTGCTCTCCAATGCGTTTCGTACGGCGCTCGTTTCGGCGCTGCGCACGCTCGCCGTCGAGGTCGCGCCGGACGGCGTCACGGTGAACTGCATCGCGACCGGACGCGTCGACACCGACCGCTTGCGAAAGCTTTACGGGGACGACGAGAAACGGCTGCAACAGGCTGCGCGAGAAATTCCGATCGGGCACATCGCGACTCCGCAAGAGTTTGCGCCGGCAGCGGTCTTTCTCTGCAGCGAGCCGGCACGCTACGTCACCGGCCAGACGATTTCGGTCGATGGCGGACTCGTCCGAGGGCTATTCGGTTAACGCCGGGATCGTAAAGGTCCGATAGAGGGCGGCGCGAATCACCGGGCCGGTATGCAGGGAGTTGAAGGAAAGCGCGTTGCCGCACTGATCGGCGACGGGTTCGAAGAAATCGAGTTGACGGAGCCTCGGCGGGCGCTCGAAGAAGCGGGCGCAATTGTGACAATTGTCGGGGTAGACGAGCGTGCGCGTCAGCGCATTCGGGGCAAGCGGGGGCTCGACGAAGGCGCGAGTTTGCGTGCCGAAGAGCTGATCGGCGACTGCACCGCTGAGGATTTCGACGCCCTGCTGATTCCGGGCGGCACGTCGCCGGACCGGATTCGCACCGATAAAGAAGTTCAGCGGTTGATTCGAGAGTTCGATACGCTTAAGAAGCCGATGTTTTCGATCGGACACGGTGCGCAGGTGCTCATCTCCTCGCAGATCGTACGCGGCCGCCAGGTGACGGGCGTCCATTCCATCGCGGATGATATTCGCAACGCCGGCGGTCTCTATCGCGATCAGCCGACGGTTACGGATTCCAACTGGGTCTCGACGCGCGGGAGCGAGGATCTGATGCAGTTCAACCGTGCGATGCTGGAAAAGCTCGCGACCGCGACTCCCGCTCAGATCGGATCGTAGCGCCCGAGCGCTTCGCCGTATTGACGGAGCGCGAGAAACGCCGTAATCGCGCAGAGCGAGAGCGCCGCAATGGGGGAATGCGCTTCCGAGGCGAGCGCGTACGCCGCGAGCGCGATACCGGCGGCGATCGCAACGTAAAAAACTCGCGGCGCCCCTCGGCGAATCGTCGCAGAAAGAGCGGTGAGTGTCGCGGCTCCTACCGCACCGAGCGAGATCGCGAACGTTATCGGTACGCTCGGCGCGCCGCGGAGCGCCTCGGCAACGGCATAGACGCCGACGGCCAGCGTGGCCGCCACGCAGGGTACGAGCGCCTTCGCGCGCGCGAGTTGACGGCCGAAGAGCGGTGCGCTCGCTTCGCACGAGTCCAAATAGGGATGCAGTCCGGGACTCTGCGCGAGAGCCGTCGTGATGCCCAGAAGCGAGCAGAGAAAGAGTGGTGCCGCTAAGCCGTCCGGTTGAACGAACCCCGCGACGAATGCCGCGACGCATGCATAGAAGACGATGCGCCGCTGCGCGTAAAGGCGGGCTCGAAGAACCGCAATCGCGACTCGCGAGTTCACGACTCGACCGCCCGCAGAAAATGCAGTGCCTTCGGAGCGAAAGCCCGCGCGGCTGCGGCGTCGTCGTGGGTCGAGAGCACCGCGCATCTCCCGGCCGCAGCGAGTATTTCACGCGCATAGACGGGTTGCGGCCGGTCGAGCACGAGCAGCTTCGGCATGCCGATCAAAGCGCCGATCAGAGGAATTGCGAACGCTTCGTGGATGCCGGCGAGTCGCCGGCGCAACACGGCAGCGTGGGCGCGGGCGCCGGCGGGATCGAGCTTCCAAAGCTCCGCGCGATACTCGATGTATCGAGCAAATTCGTTTTCGGTCAAGGTAAACGGCTCGTGCGGAACCAAGGCGGCGATGCGCTTGCACGCAACCGATTGCACGCGCGGATCGAAGTCTGCGATGAGCACGCATCCGCTCGATGCTTTGACGACGGCAGACGCCATCGCGGCCACGATCGCCGCCTCGCGTGCCGATGCGACGTGGAGTGCGGCGCGCTCGCCGATTTCCACGTCCAGCGTCACGGGGCCGGCACGCGTCTCGCCGGCGCTAAACGTCGCATCTCGCATGCGCAGCAGCGGCATCGGCAGTAGCATTCGTCGTCTTGAGCAAACTCCACTACGAACCGATGCTGAATAATAGCGAGGTCGCGCAGAAGCTGCTCGAGATCCGCACGCTCATGGAAATGGCGGGCGACTCGTTTTATAAGTACATGGCCTACGAAAAGGCCGCAGCTTCGGTCGAGAACGCACCCCCGCTCGGCGATCTCGTCGCGGCGGGCGAACACCTCAAATTACCCGGGGTTGGAAAATCGATCGGAGCGGTGATCGAGCAGCTCCTACCGAGCGGACGCTGCGAGCAGCTCGACCAGCTCCACGAACGGTTTCCGCCGTCGCTGCTCGAGGTGCTCGGCGTCAGCGGAATCGGGACCAAGACGGCGGCGATGCTCTTTACCGAGTATGGAATCGCGTCGCTGGCCGACTTGGAAACGGCGATCGCCTGGGGAAGACTCGCCGGAGTTCCGCGCTTAGGAAACAAGACGATTGAGAACTGGCGTCGCGGCATTCTGGCGTATCGCGGACGCCAACGGCGCACGCCGTTGCCGACCGCGCTGACGATTGCGCGCGAGGTTATGGATTACGTACGCGACGGTCCGCCGCTCGATCGTCTTCTCTTTGCGGGAAGTCTTCGTCGCTGCGAAGTGACGGTAGGCGACATCGATCTCGTCTGCACCTCACCGCACGCCGCCGGCGTGATCGCGCACTTCACCGGATGGCAGCGCGCCGAAGCCGTTCTCGCCGAAGGACCGACCAAGGCCAGCATCTGGCTTCCCGGCGGTTTGCAGATCGATCTTCGCGTTCTTCCGGATCATCTCTACGGAAATCTCTTGCAGCACTTCACCGGGTCGCGCGAGCATAACATCAAACTCCGCGAGCTCGCCGTTCGTTCGAACTTGCGCGTGAGCGAGAACGGAATCTTGAATCTCGAGACCGGCGACGTCATCACGTGCACGGAGGAGGCCGGCGTCTACGCGGCGCTTGGCATGCAGTATATTCCACCGGAACTGCGCAGCGGGCTCGATGAGATCGATTTGGCGCGCGCGGGTACGATCCCGCAGCTCGTGGAGTTGACGGACGTCCGCGGCGACTTTCACATGCACACCGTTTGGAGCGACGGCGACGACAGCCTCGATGAAATGGTCGCCGCGGCGGCGGCGCGCGGCTACGAATATCACGCCATCAGCGACCATTCGAAGGGAAGCCTTCGCCGGTTCGGCGTCGGTCCGGAAAAACTGCTGGAGCAGCGACGGCTCGTCGAAGAGCTGGGTGCGCGCTACGGCATTCGCACCCTTTGCGCGAGCGAAGTCGACGTCTTGCCCGACGGTTCGCTCGACCTCGGAGACGACGCGCTCGCGCAGCTCGACGTGGTGATCGCATCGGTGCATACCGCGACGCATCAGTCACGCGAGGAGATGACGGCACGCTTGATCCGCGCGTGCGAAAACCGCTACGTAACGATCCTCGGACACCCGACCGGCCGCCGCTTCGATGCTTCGCCCGGATACGAATTTGATTATGATGCCGTCTTCGCGGCGGCCGCGCGAACCGGCACGGCGCTCGAGATTGACGGCCAGGCGGCGCGTCTGGATCTTCCGGCGCCGCTGGCGCGCAAAGCGAAGGGCTTCAGCGTCACATTCGCGCTGGACAGCGATGCGCACCGTACGCGCGATCTCGTCGCGATGGAGTACGCGGTCGGTCAGGCGCGGCGGGCCGGCTTGACGAAAGACGACGTCCTGAACGCCCAGCCGCTCGAATACGTGCGCGCCTTCGTCGCTCGCAAGCGCGAGGCGGCATGATCGCGGGTGCGCGGTTGCGCGGTCCGCGCAGCGGCTCGGCGAAGCTCCCGATGCTCTTCGTTCACGGCGTCGGCTCGACGGCAGCGATTTGGGATTATCAGCTCGAGCCGTTCGGCGCGCAGCGGCTCTGTGCGGCCGTCGAGCTGCGTGGAAATGGAACGCTCAAACCCGATCCGGATCCTGCGACGATCGATCGGAAGGCATACGCGGACGACGTCTTGGCCGTCGCGGACGCGGTGGGAGCCGAGCGCTTCGTGCTCGTCGGCTGCAGCTTGGGCGGCGCCGTTGCTTTCGAGGTGTGGCGACGCTCGCGGGAGCGCGTTGCCGCGATGCTGCTTCTGGGCGCCTTCGCGCGCTATCCCGACGGAGAGCGCTACGCCGACGGGATCTGCGCGCAGGCCCGCGAGATCGGCGAGATGCGCGCATTTGGAGAGCTGCGTGCATCGAAGCTGGGATTGCCGCCCGCCCGTTTGCACGAGACGGTCGAACAGTACGCGTGTAAGTCGCTGGAGTGTTTCTTGGCCTCGACCCGCGCGACGTGGACCGGCGATTACGTCGATTTGCTGTCGAGCATCGACGTGCCGGTGCTGGTCGCGCACGGCGAACACGACTCCGTCGCGCCGCGCGAGCGCTCCGAAGAGATCGCGTCAGGGATTGCGGGCGCGCGGCTTGTGAGCATTGCCGGCGCCGGGCACGTTGCCAATGCCGACGCGCCGGGCACGTTCAATGCGATGCTCGAAGAGTTTCTTTCGGCAGGCTTTTAGGCGATTCGATCGGGCGCTGCGTAGAGATTGGCGCGATCGCCGCGCACGAATCCCGCAAGCGTCACGTTGAACTCGCGGGCTAAATCGACGGCAAGACCGCTCGGCGCCGAGACCGAGGCGACGACCGGAACGCGTGCCATCACCGCTTTCTGAAGAATCTCGTAGCTCGCCCGCCCGCTGACCACGAGCACGCAGCCTCGCAGCGGGAGGCGCCCGTCCAGCAGCGCCCAACCGACGAGCTTGTCGAGCGCATTGTGACGGCCGACGTCCTCGCGGACTGCAATCGTCGCTCCCTCCGCATCGAAGAGTGCGGCCGCGTGCAAGCCGCCGGTCGTCTCGAAGACGCGCTGCGCCGCGCGCATTCGGTCGGGCAGCGCGTAGAGCGTCCGCGCGTTGACTGAAACGTCGTCTTCAATCGGCGTGGCGCCCAGCTCGTGCAACGATTCGAGCTGCGCGCGGCCGCAGACGCCGCACGAGCTGTTCATCGTGAAGTGCCGCTCGAAACGCGCGAGCTGCGATGCATCGAGCGCGGCTCGCAACTCGATCGTAACGATGTTGTAGCGCTGCTCGGGATCGACGGCGGAGTCGAGGCAATACGTCAGCTCGGCGATCTCATCGCGATCTGCGATGACGCCTTCGCTATGGAGAAACCCGGCAGCGAGCTCGAAATCGTTCCCCGGCGTCCGCATCGTCACGGCTAGCGTCTGCGCGGTGCCGCCGCGCTGGAGACGCAGTTCGAGCGGTTCTTCACCGACGACCGCGTCGTGCCGCCGCGTCCGTTCATCGCCGCGCAGCGCAAGCACGTCCGTTTCGACCGTGCGCGCCGTCCTAGTCTCCATCATCCGGCCGGTTCTGGACGTATTCGTAGCCGAAGCGTCCTTTGATGCAGAGATGGCCGCTCGTGACGCTGTTTTCGACCGGCGACGTCACTTTGACGATCTCATTCTCCTGCACGTGAAGCGTGAGCGTGCAGCCGACGCCGCAGTACGAGCAGATCGTATCGGTTTGCGTTTGCTTTTCCTCGTTCCACTCGCCGCGCTGACGCAGCTCGTACTCCGAGGAAAACATCAAGGCACCCGTCGGGCAGACGCCGATACAGTTGCCGCAATACACGCACGCCGAGTCGGGCAGCGGGACGTCGTATTCGGTCGAGATGCGCGCGTCGAAGCCGCGGCCGGCTACCGCAATTGCGAACGTATTTTGTGCGTCGGTGCCGCAGGCTTCGACGCATTTGTAACAGAGAATGCATTTCGCATAGTCGCGCACGTAGAGCCCGTTGTCGATTTTCACGGGCTGAGCTACCGTTTGCGTTTCGATGCCGTAACGCTGCGGATCGGCACCGTAGCGATCGCAGTAGCGCTGTGCATCCGGGGCGGTGGAGAGATCGACCGACGACGCCAAGAACTCCAGCACCATCTTGCGGCTGAGGCGAACGCGCGGCGTATCCGTCTGAACGACCATCCCGGTTTCCGCGCGCCGCGCACAGGCGGGAACGAGTACGCGCGAGCCTTGCAGTTCGACGACGCAGACGCGGCACGCGTTGACCGGCGTGAGCGATTCAAGAAAGCAGAGCGTCGGGGTCTCGATCCCCGCGCGGTTGCACGCATCGAGAATCGACGCTCCCTCGGGAACCGTGACGGACGCGCCGTCGATGGTGAGCTCTACCACAGCTTCAAATTCGTTGCGGCGGAGGCAATGGCGTTGGCCGCCGTTTGCCCCAAGCCGCAGATCGAAGCGTCACGCATGACCGAGCCAATCTCGCCGAGCAATCCAAAGTCGCGCCGCTCTAAGGCTTCGGCTTGCCGCACCGTGCCGACGCGGCACGGTACGCACTGTCCGCAGGATTCGTCGCGAAAGAAGGCCGCGATGCGCCGTAGGATCGCCATCATGTCGGTGGTGTCGTCGAAGAGCATCACGACGCCCGAGCCGAGCGTCGCCCCCGCGGAGCGTGCATCCTCGAACGTCAGGGGCATCGCGCGAGCGTCGGGTGCGACGAAGGTGCCGGCTGCGCCGCCCAATAGGATCGCCTGCAGACGCCGGCCCGGCGCAACGCCGCCGGCAAGATCGATCAACGCTCCGAGCGTCGTGCCGTGCGGCACCTCGTAGAGCCCGGGACGTGCGACCGCGCCGGAAAGGCAGAAGAGCCGCGTCCCGGTCGATTGCGGCGTTCCGATGCGTGCATAACTCTCGCCGCCTTCGAGCACGATCGACGGAAGGTTAGCCAGCGTCTCGACGTTGTTCACCAGCGTCGGCTTTCCGAAGAGGCCTACTTGCACGGGAAACGGCGGCTTGCTGCGCGGCTCGCCGCGTTTGCCTTCGATCGAATTGAAGAGCGCGGTCTCCTCGCCGCAGATATACGCTCCTGCGCCCCGGCGAACTTCGACGTCGAAGCGCGTCTCCGTACCCATGATACGTTCGCCGAGCAGGCCGGCGTCGCGCGCGATCGCAACCGCATCGCTCGTGCGTCGCGCCACGAGCGGATACTCGCCGCGAATATAGATATAGCCCTTCTCGCATCCCGTTGCATACCCCGCAATCGTCATTGCCTCGACAATCGCAAACGGATCGCTCTCCATCAGCACGCGATCTTTGAACGTGCCGGGTTCCGACTCGTCGGCGTTGCAGACGAGATAGTGCGGCTGCGCCGGCGCATTGGCGACCGATTCCATCTTGCGTCCCGTCGGAAAGGCCGCACCGCCGCGGCCTAAGAGATTCGACGCGGCGACTTCGCTAATGACGCGTTGTCGACCGAGCTCAAACGCCTTGCGCAATGCCGCGTAACCGTCGTGCGCGCGATAGGCGTCGAGGCTTTCCGGATCGATCCGGCCGGCACGGCGCAGCAATCGAAGCTCCGTTCCGTAGACGCGCGTTGGGGTTGAAGTTTCGTCATCCAGGCCAAGCGTCGCCGGTGGGCGATCGCAGTGGCCGAGGCAAGGGCTTCGCTCGACGGTCAGACCCGAGTTTTGCAGGGACGCGACGAGCGCTTCGGCTCCGCCGATACAGGCGATGTCGTCGCAGACATGCACGATTCGCTTCGGTCTGGGAGCCGTCGAAAGCGAGGCGTAAAACGTCGCGACGCCGTAGACGTCGGCCGGCGCGACGCGCAGCCGTTCGCCGACGTAGTTGAGCGCACCGGGGCTGATCCAGCCGAAACGGTCCTGCACCGCATGCAGCACGGGCAGCACCAAATCGCGCCGCGTCTTTTCCGATGCCGTGTCATCCTGAGCTTGTCGAAGGACGGCGGCGGCGTCGACGATCGCGCGTTCCTCCAACGACGCTTTGGCCGATGTAAAGTGGAGATCCATTTACGCCGTAACCGTGTGCTTCA
>DASXGO010000022.1:0-3258 GCA_036489055.1 Candidatus Cybelea sp.
ATCGCCGCGGGATCGAGGATGCCGTCGGCCACTTCCGTACGCGTCGAGCTGCGGAGTTGCACGGCGCGCGCGCGGCGTTCTTCGAGCGGCGCATCGTCGAGATACGCATACGGATTCGCATTGAGAATTTCGTGCGAGAACGGCGACGGTTCCGGCGTGTCGACCGCAACGGTGCGGATTTCACCGCCCTCGACGTAGCGCAGCACTTTCAACAGACCGTCGAGGTCCATGGCTTCGCGCAGACAGTTGCCGATCGTTTCACGCACCAGCACGTGATCGGGAATTCGAATCGGTCCCGTGAGATTCTCGGGACACGCGGCTTGATCCGGAAATACCGAAGCGAGCAAATCGTCGGCGCGCATGCGCAGAATCTGCGGCGGGACCTTTCGTCCGCCGTTGAACCGCAAGATTGCCAGCGCGCGTGCCGCGTTCCAACGCCAGCGAGCCGCAAACATCGGGGCAGGGAGCAGCGCTTGCGTCAGCGTGTGCTCGGCGCTCGCCGATTTCACGAACTCGAAGGCGACCTCGAGCGGAAATGCATGCTGATCGGTTAGCGAGAGAATGAATCCGTTATCGGTTGCGGCCGCTTGCAGCTCCAAGTTGAAGGACCGGCAGAATCGCTTGCGCAGCGCGAGGCCCCACGCCCGATTGATGCGCGCGCCGAAGGGCGTGTGCAGGATCAGCTGCATGCCGCCGCCCTCGTCGAAGAAGCGTTCCGCGACGATCGTGTTCTGCGTCGGCACGGCACCGAGAATCGCCTTACCCGCGCGTACGTACGCGACGGCCTGCTCCGCGCCCGCGCGATCGAGTGCGCATTCCCGTTCGAGCCAGTCGTACGCCGCCGAATCGTCGCGCTCGTCGATCGCCTCGCGGACGCCACAGACCTCTTGGGAGAGCTCGATCGTCCGGCCCCGCCCTTCGCCGTTCCAGAACGGAATCGACGGCGGCGCCCCGTGCGCGTCTTCCACCCGAACGACACCCGCCTCCACGCGCCGAATTTTCCAGGAGTTCGTTCCGAGCAGGAAGATGTCGCCTGCCATGCTCTCGATCGCGAAATCTTCGTCGAGCGAGCCGATGACCTGGCCCTCGGGCTCCAGCACGACGCTGTAGTTGGCCGTATCGGGGATCGCGCCGCCGCAGGTGATCGCGGCGAGCCGCGCGCCGCGGCGTGCGCGCAGCCTGCCGTTGACGCGATCGTAATGCAAGAACGTGCCGCTGCGCCCGCGTGACGTGGCAACGCCGTCGGCGAGCATCGTAACCACTTCGTCAAAATCTTTTCGCGAAAGCTCGCGATACGGATAGGTTTTTCGAACGGTGTCGTAGAGCGCGTCGGCTTTCCACTCGTGCTGGGCGCAAGATGCAACGATCTGCTGCGCCAGAATATCGAGCGGCGCGCTGGGTATCGTTAGCCTATCGAGCGCACCGGCACGAACCGCTCGAACCAACGCGGCGCACTCGACCAGTTCGTCGCGCGTCGTAACGTAGAAGATTCCTTTGGGTTTGGCACCGATCCAGTGGCCGGAACGGCCGATCCGCTGGAGTGCCACGGCGATCGCGCGCGGCGAACCGAGTTGAACGACCAGATCGACCGAACCGATGTCGATGCCGAGCTCGAGCGACGCGGTGGCAGCGACGGCGCGAAGCTGACCGGCTCGCAACCGGCGTTCCACGTCGAACCGCAGCTCGCGCGCGAGGCTTCCGTGATGCGGCATCACGACGCCCTCGCCGAGCCGCTCGTTGAGCGCGAACGCGACCCGCTCGCTCATTCTGCGAGTCCCGACGAAGATGAGCGTCGTTCGGTGCGCGCGAATCTGCTCGGCAACGCGGTCGTAGATCTCGCCCCACATCTCCTTGCTCGCAACGGGACCGAGTTCGTCGTTGGGAACTTCGACCGATAACTCCATCTCGCGCCTGTGGCCGACGTTGACGATCGTCGCGGAGGGGCTCAAGAAGCGCGCGACCTCGTCAATGGGACGCACCGTCGCAGAAAGCCCGACCCGCTGAGGCCGGCGTCCGTTCTCGCGCTCGATCAAATCGTCCAGACGCGCCAGCGTCAGCATCAAATGCGAACCGCGTTTGTCGGCGGCCATCGCGTGAATCTCGTCCACGATGACCGTCGTAACTCCCGAGAAGAGACGGCGCGACTTCTCCGCGGTGAGTAGAATGAAGAGCGATTCCGGAGTCGTGACGAGCACGTGCGGAGGTTTGCGCAACATCTGCGCGCGCTGCGCCGGCGTCGTGTCTCCGGTGCGTACTGCAGTGCGAATTGGTTCTAGCGGCCAAAGCCGCTCGCCGGCGAGGGCGAGAATTCCGCTCAACGGCTTTTCGAGATTCTCGCGTACGTCGTTCGTGAGCGCCTTGAGCGGCGAAACGTAGACGACGAGCGTTCGATCCGGCAGCGCACCGCCGCTCGCGCGCTGCACGAGATCGTCGAGCGCGAGAGTAAACGCCGCAAGCGTCTTTCCCGAACCCGTCGGCGCAGAGATCAGCACATCGCCGGCCGCCCGAATAACCGGCCAGCCTCGTGCTTGCGGCTCCGTAATCCCGTCGAACGCCGAGGCGAACCAATCTCGGACGAGCGGATGAAAAGCGTCGAGCATTGGTGCTCTGTTCAACCCGCAAAGGGCCCACCCCGTGGCACCCTTCGACAAGCTCAGGGTGACACGACTTCCTCAGCGCCAAGCGCCGCAGGCGCGCAGCCCTGAGCGAGGTGCGTAGCGCCGAGTCGAAGGGTCAGGGTGACACCCGAGATTAGCCGCTCGATACGACGGGGAAAAGAGCGCCATGAAATACTCGCTGGTTTTTTCTGCGGTGTTGGCGCTGGGGCTGGCGTTGCTGCCGCAAGCCGCACCGGCGCAGACCGATCAGACGACGGCCGGCCCGATGTCAACAGCCACCGTCAACCCGGGGCCCACCGATCAGGGGATGGGCGCAGCCACGGCTTCTCCCGGCTTCGAAACCAACACCTCGACGACCACCACGAATGCAACGGAGGGCGGTAGTACGGGATGGTGGGGCCTCGTCGGTCTGATCGGATTGCTCGGGCTCTTCGGCGGACGCACCAGCCGGCGAACGACGACCTCCGGCCCGCCGTAATCGTAACGAGCTCATCCAAACGGCGTTTCGCGGCGTTATACCGGGCATGAGAATCATCGGCTCGCTCCTACTCGCCGTAACCCTTAGCCTTGGTGCATCGGCTCCGGCTCTCTCGACGCCCCAGACGGAACGCGTCGTGCTCGCCGGCGGCTGCTTCTGGGG
>DASXGO010000068.1:0-2049 GCA_036489055.1 Candidatus Cybelea sp.
AGTGGCTCTGTTCGATCGGTATCGTCGTGTTTGCATGGAAGCTGATTGCGCTCTTCCCGCCGCTGCGCGGCCGGCGCGTCGCTACAGCGTGACGACGAACGACTCGTCCCAGTGCAAACACTGCGGGTCGGCGTTACCTTCGGAGGCCACCTACTGTCCGCAATGCGGCAGCGCTCGCGTGACCGTCGCCGAATCGGGAAGCGGCATCGCCACCGTGCTCACGGTCATCGCAGGCGTTGTCGCTGCAATTCCGGTGTGGCTCTTCCTCGGCGGATTCGGTGCATCGCTTCTTAATGGAATAGGCCCGCCGAATGTCAGCGGCTCCGAGTTCGGCGTTTCGTGGGGCGCGGCGATCTTCTTCATTTTCATTACGCTGCTCGCGCTGACGGGGTTGATTCTTCAGGCGCGCGCTCGAATGTCCACCCCGCTGCGCGGCTTTGTTATCGCCTTTCTCTGCGTGACGCTCGGATTGTTCTCGATTTGCGATATCTTCGCGCTCTCTTCAAAAGGATGATGAACGAGCTTTGAGCCTTTCGGTTCACGACTACACGATTCTCAAAAGCGTGCGCGCCGTCTGCCCGCGCTGCTTTTACGAAGTCGAGGGCTTCGACCCGGAGTATCCGACGGATTTCTGCGACGGTCACCTCGTCGAGCGCGATGGCGCCGTTTATCTGCGGCGCTGGTGCCGCCGAGGCCACGGCGAAGTCTGGTCGCTGTACGAAGAAGACGCCAAACTGTGGCGTTACCTGCAGCAGTGGCGCGTGCCGACGAAAGTCATCAATCCCGATACGCAAGCGCTCTATCCCGTGCCGACGGGTTACGAGCACGGCTTGGGACCGGCGCACTTGCAGCACTCATGCATTTATCTCCTCGATCTCACCACGCAATGCAACCTTCAGTGCCCGGCATGCTATGCGAGCTCCAGCCCGGTGCTCACGCATTACCTTCCGCTGGAAGCGGCGGTGCACGCGGTAGAGACGGCACTCGAGCGCGAGGGCGGCCGGCTCGACGTCGTGATGCTTTCCGGGGGCGAGCCGACGGTACATCCGCAAATTCGCGAGCTTATCGAACGGCTCTGCGCGCTACCGGTAACGCGCATCCTCGTTAACACCAACGGCATCCGTCTGGCCAGCGACGATGCGTTTGTGGAGTTCATCGGCGGACTGCGCGAACGGGTCGAAGTCTATCTGCAATACGACGGTCAGAGGCGGGAAACGTACGAACTGCTGCGCGGGCTCGACCTGCGCGACGTCAAGGCGCGGGTGCTACAACGGCTGAGCGCCGCGCGCGTCTTCACGACGCTCGTGATGACCGTCGTGCCCGAGAATGCCGATCAGATCGGTGAAGTGCTCGACACGGCGTTTGCAACCCCGTACGTGGGGGGCGTGATGTACCAGCCGGTATTCGCGTCGGGTCGAGCTCCGGCAGTCGATCCGATGGCGCGCGTGACCACGACGGGCGTGCTCGCGCGAATCGCGGCGCAATCGGCCAACGGCGTCCGCGAACACGATCTGATCGCGCTGCCGTGCAGCCATCCGGACTGCTGTTCGATCGGTTACTTCTTGCGCGGACGGCAGGGAACGTTCGTCGGTCTTGCATCGATCGTCGGGGAAGATGCGCTCCGCGAGCATCTCAGCATCTTCGGCAATCAAATCGCCTTTACCGAGACCTTGGAACAGGTGCGGGACGCGCTTCTCAACGTGATGTCGGAGACTATGACGCTCTCCCGCCCCGAGCTCGCCGGCTACTTAAAGAATCTCTGCGCCGCCTGCGATTTGGGCGGCTTGGGCGAGCTCGTCGCGTTGGCGTTCGGGCGCGGAGCAACGGCGAAGTTCGTCGGCGAGCGCGTGAAGCGCGTGACGATCAAGCACTTCATGGACGCGGATACCCTGATCACCGAACGGCTGGAGCAGTGCTGCGTCCATGTGGCCGGCGCGGGCAACGACCCGGTCCGGATGCCGTTTTGTGCCGTGCGGCTCTTCCCCAAGGTCCGCGCCAGGGCGAGGAAAGGTATGGTCAAGCGTGGAGAACTCGATCCAACCGCAACGT
>DASXGO010000142.1:0-19380 GCA_036489055.1 Candidatus Cybelea sp.
TTACTCGCTGGTGCAGATGGAGTGGTACTACACCAACGGCGGAAAGATCACGATGACGCAGCAGTATCGCATGCAGGGTATTTATTCGGTGGTCTCCTCGCAGCATGCAACGATCAAGATTCCCTACGTTCACGCGGAAGCCGACTCAACGTTCGGAGACTACGAGACGAACGTTCCGCTCGGCTCGGGGGTCGACGCGCCGTGATCGAGACGCGCAAGCCGATCGAAACCGTCCGGTCGACGTCACCCGAAGAGACGCGCGAACGCATTCTGACCGCGACGCGTGAGGTGATCGGACGGAAGGGGAAACGCGGTGCGACGACGCGCGAGATTGCGGAGGTTGCCGGCGTCAACGAAGCGACGATCTTTCGTCACTTCGGTACGAAAGAGGCGCTGCTTGTAGCCTGTGCGCAGCATTTCTGCGGCTACCTTCAGCTGGCCGACGTCGCCGCTCAACTCACCGGCGATCTGAGCGAGGATCTCTTGAGCTTGGGCCGGCTTATGCTGGCGCGTTTCGTGTCGCTGCAGGATATGATTCGCTGGTCGCTCGTCGAGCAAGAGTACGAAAAGGATATCTTTGCCGAAACCGCGTGGCGGCCGCAGTTGGCGATCGTCGCCGTGATGACAGTCTTCATGCAGCGCCGCATCGACGCGGGCGAGCTGGAAGGCGACGCGCCAAAACTGGCGATGGTCTTTTTGGGCCTCATCTTCATGCACGCGCTCGGGAGCAAGAAATTTCCCGATTCGCCGCTCCATCGCGGCGACTCCGAGTCGGCGCTTCGGTATTATGTCGACGTCTTTTTAAATGGGGTAAGGAAATAGTAATGGACACGCGAGAGTTGGATCAGCAAAAAACGGCGCGGGGCCCGAAAGGAAACGGCGCGGGATCGGCCGTTGATGCGGCACCCGAAAGCGGCGCCGAAGAATCGCGCGCGCGGCCGCGCAAGCGCATCTTTCTCATCGCCGGCATCGTCATCGTTCTGGCAGTTGCAGTAATCTGGGGACTGCCGTGGCTTAATTTCATGCTCTCGCACGAAGGCACGGACGACGCGCACGTAGCGGCCGACGTGGTCGCCGTCACGAGTAAGATTCCCGAGCGTATCGATCGGATTCTGGTCGACACGAATCAGCCGGTTCGGAGGGGTCAGCTGTTGATCGTCCTCGATAATAAGGATGAGCTCGCGAGGTTGCGCCAGGCGCAGGCGCAGTACGATCTCGCAATGGCCAACGTACGGACCACCACCGAGCAGGGCCAGGGCGGCGTCTCGCAAGCCAGCGGCGCTATTGCGAGTGCCCAAGCGCAGGTCCCCGCTGCGCAAGACGCAGTTTCGCAGGCGGGCGCGCAGCTGCGCGCAGCGCAAGCCCAAGTACCGGCTGCGCAGCAAGCGTATAACAAAGCGGCGGCGGATTACAGCCGCGCAAACTCGCTGGTGAGCACCGGCGACGTCGCGGCGCAGCAGCTCGACGCCGCACGCGCACAGATGGCCGGTGCGGCGGCGCAGCTCCGTGGAGCGGAAGATCAAGTTTCGGTAGCGCAAGAGAACGTTGCCGCCGCGCAAAGCCGCGTCGTCGCGACGCAAGCCGGCGTCACGCAAGCCTCTGGCGCGCTCACGACGGCACAAGGCAAACTCGCGCAGGCGGGCGATCCTAGCCAGATCGAAGCCGCGGGCGCGCAGTTGAACCTCGCAAAACAGAACGTTGCCTATACGCGTATCTACGCCTCAACCGACGGCTACGTCGGCGAGAAGAGCGCCGAGGTCGGTCAGACGATCGGCGCCGGCATAACGCTGATGACGATCGTTCCGCACAAGATCTTTATTACGGCGAACTATAAAGAGACGCAGATGGGCCGGATGCGGGTGGGTCAGCCCGCCATAATTCGCGTGGACGCCTATAAGGGCGTCACGTTCAACGGCCACGTCGTGTCGATCAATCCCGCCTCGGAGAACACTTACGCGCTCGTGCCGGCGCAAAACGCCAGCGGCAACTTCGTCAAAGTGACGCAGCGCATTCCGGTTCGCATTGAAGTCGACGACCAGCGTACGGACATGCCGTTGCGACCGGGAATGAGCGTCGAAACCTACGTTCGAGTAAAGTAGTCCCGAGCGGAGTCGAGGGATCATATGTTCGGGGCCTACGAGAGCCCGGTCGTAGAATACGGCTGGCGCAGGACGATCATCAGCATTGCGGTTATCACCGCGACCCTGCTGGAGATCATTGACGTCACGATCGTCAACGTGTCGCTGCCGAACATTCAGGGCAACTTCGGCGTCGGCGTCGATCTAGGCGCGTGGGTCGTGACCGCGTATCTTATTGCCAACGTGGTTGTCATTCCACTCAATCCGTGGTTTGCGGCGCGATTCGGACGACGCGAGTACTTTTTCACCTCGATCTGCATCTTCACCGCGGCCTCGCTCATGTGCGGGCTTTCGAACAGCCTCGGGCAGCTCGTCTTTTGGCGGCTGATTCAAGGTTTGGGCGGCGGCGGCCTCATCGCCACGTCACAGGCGATCTTGCGCGACACGTACGGTATTAAAGAACAAGGCAAGGCGCAGGGCGTCTTCGCGCTCGGCGTGATCGTCGGCCCGGCGCTAGGGCCGGTCATCGGCGGCTGGATTACCGACAACTGGAACTGGCACTGGATCTTCTTCATCAATCTGCCGATCGGAATCATCGCCGCGACGCTGATTTGGAACTTTCTGCGCAATCCGTCGGTGCCGCAATACCGCCGGCTCGACTGGATCGGTCTGATTCTGATGTGCATCGGCTTGGGCTCGATGCAGTTCGTGCTCGAGAACGGCCAACAGTACGACTGGTTCGACGACGCGCGCATCCGCTGGTTTACGTTCTTGTCGGTCGCCGGGCTTGCATCGTTCGTCTGGTGGACGCTGCGCTCGACGAGCCCGGTCGTGGACCTGCGCGTCTTAAAGCTGCGCCAAGTCGCGGCCGGCAGCATTCTCGGAGCGGTTCTCGGCGTCAGCCTGTACGGCTCGATCATCATCTTGCCGCAGTATCTGATTAACTCGCTCGGCTTCACCGCGACGCTCTCGGGAACGACGGTAATGATTCGCGCAGCAGCGGTCTTACTCTTCACGCCCTTTACCGCGATTATTACCCAGCGAGGGCTGGTCGATCCGCGGCTGCAGGCGGCGATCGGGTTCGTGCTGCTCGCGACATCGAATTGGCTGCTTGGCAGCATCACGACGCCGATCTCCGACTTCCACAGCCTCGTCTTCCCGTTGATCCTCAGCGGCATCGGTCTCGCGCAGATTTTTGTGCCGCTTTCCGTCAGCGTGATCGGGAGCGTGCCGGATAAAGAAGTGCCGTCGACGGCCGCGTTCTTCAATCTCTCGCGTCAGATCGGCGGGAGCGTCGCGGCCGCAATTCTCATCACGCTCTTGGTGCGCGGCTTCACCGTGCATCAAACCGAGCTCGCCGGAACCCAGACCCTCGCGCACGCGCCAACGCGCCAGTATGTCTTGTCGCAGGGCGGGACTCAGAATGCCCGCGCGATGCAGCGCTTGACGGTTTTGGTTGAAGCGCAATCGGCGGTGCAATCCTACGCCGACACGTCGCGGTGGGTCGCCGTGATCACGCTTGGCCTCGCGCCGCTTGTGCTGCTCTTGCGCCGGCCGCGCATCGGCGTCGCACTGGCGGAATGAAGCGAAACCAACCGCGGCTTTTCTGCGCCGTCGTCGCCGCAGGCGCGCTCGCGATGGCGCTGCTTCCGATGGGGCGTCTCTCGGCGCAGCTCGACGACAACTTACCCAGCCGCGCCGCGATTCCGACGATGATCCCGACGCTGATGATGCCGCCCGTCCCGAGCGTTGCGCCGGGTTATCGCGCCCCGCAAGCCCAGCCTAGCGGCGCACAGATCGTCGGCGTCACGCAGCAGCCCTTCGTCGGCATCTCACTGCAGGACGCAATCTCGATGTCGTTGCTGCGCAATCCAAATCTCGCCGTCTCGGCCTCGAACTTTAGGATCGCGCACTATAACGTCGTGCAGACGAAGGGCGCGTTTGACGTGGCTATTTACCTCGAGCCGACGTCGAGCTACTTTGTGAATCCGCCTGAGAACTTTCTCGCAGCCGGCCCGGGCTTAGAAGGCGTCTATACCCCGGGCCCCATCTTCACCAACGGCCCCGGTAATATCATCCAGCATCAGTCGGGTTTCCAATACGGGGCGAACGGCCAAACTGAAAACGGCACGGCGTACAACGCGGAGATCACGCAGAGCCGAACCTATAACAACACGACGTTTAATGCCTTTAACCCACAGTATCTCGCGCAGCTGAACTTGGCCGTCACGCAGCCGCTGCTTAAAAACGCGGGAATGAACTCGGCGAAGCGGCAGCTCAAGCTCGCGATCGTCAACGCCGATATCGCAGTCACCCAGACACTCGTCGAAGCATCGGATACGATCTCGCAGGTCGAGGCGACGTATTGGAGTCTCGTTGCAGCGTGGCGCAACGTCGCGATCCAAGAAGAGTCGCTCCGGGAAGCGATTTCGCAGCAGAACAGCAACGTGAGGCTTGCTGCGCGCGGGGCCGCGGCGCCGATCGACGCCGTCGAATCGGAAACGCAGGTCGAGAATTTCCGGACGGCAGTGGTTCAAGCGCTGCAGCGCGTTTCCGAACTGCAGAATCAACTCAAGAGCCTCGTTGCGTCAAGCGCCGCGGATCCGGTTTGGAATGCAAATCTCGTGCCCTCAACGTCGGTCGCGCAAGCGCCTAGCGACCACGACTTGGCGACGGTGGTTGCTGCGGGGAGGCAAAATCGTCCCGAAGTACGCCAAGCCGAAGACCGCCGGCTCGCCGCTGCAATTGACGTCGCGTTCGCCAAGAATCAATCGCTGCCCCAAGCCGACGTCCAAGCGCAGTACGAAAGCAACGGATACGCGGGCATCCTCGCGCCGGTGCCGCTCCTAATTACGAAGTTCTGTCAAGGCAACGGCCAAGGCAGCGGCATCCCCACCTGCCCGACGCCGCCGCCCAATACCCAAGGTACGATGCCGTTTGCCTATCACAACATGTGGGCGGGATACTTCCCGACGTTCAACATCGCGATGATCGTCGGTTATCCGATCCAGGGCCACGTCGCGCGCGGTCTGCGCGGCCTCGCGAGCGAGGAAACGACACAAGCCAAGATCTTGATGCAAGGCGTTTACGAACGCATTGGCGCCGAGGCGCGTAACGCGCTGCAAACCTATCAGTCCGCATTATCCAAGTTGAGGGCCGCACGACAAGCCCGCGAGTCTGCTGAGGCGGTTTACGCGAGCGAAGTACGCAGGTTCCACCAAGGCGCCTCGACGACGTTTCTGGTGCTGCAGCGCCAAGTGCAGCTCGAGCAGGCGCGCGGCAACGAGTTGGAAGCGCAAACGCAGCTCAATCAATCCATCGTCGAGCTGCAGCGCGTCGAAGGAACGATTCTCACCGCTAACGGGGTCAACGTGCAGACGCTCGGAAGTCAGGCGCTCGCGTCGCCGTCGCCATGAAACCGCGCAGACTGCCCGCCGCTATCGCCGTGGCGGCGGTGGCGCTAGCCGCGTTGCCGGTGTCGCCCACTTCCGCACAGCTCGACAGCGCGCTTCCACGGCGCGTAACGCTCCCAACGCAGATCCCCTCGCCGGTGCTGCCGGTCGTGCCGAGCGTCGCGCCGGGTTACCGCGCGCCGGAAGTCGTGCCGAGCGCGGCGCAGATTGTCGGTGTCACGCAAAAGCCGTTCGTTGGAATTGCATTGCAGGACGCAATTGCGATGGCGCTGCTCAAAAATCCAAACTTGGCCGTATCCGCATCGAACGTGCGGATCGCGCGCTATACGATCGTTTCCGTAAAAGGAGCCTACGACGTCCAGCTCCAGCTCAAACCAACGTCGAGCTATTTCGTGCAGCCGCCGCAGAATGCGTTCCAAGCCGGTCCGGGTGAAGTGGGGCGATACACGCCTTCTCCAGGCCCATACAGCACGCCGGGCGTGATCTACACGACCGGTCCCGGGAACATCATTCAGCATCAATCCACGTTTCAATACGGCGTCGGCGGTCAGACCGAAAACGGCCTGACGTATCAGGCCGGAATTCAGCAGAGCCGCACGTACAACAACACGGTCTTCGACGCCTATAACCCATATTACATCGCAACGCTGGACGCGAACGTCACCCAGCCGCTGCTGAAAAATTCCGGCATGAACGCAACGAAGCGTCAGTTGAAGCTCGCCTTCGTCACGGCCGACGCGCGAACCGCACAGGCGCTCACCGATGCTTCCAGCACACTTTCACAAGTCGAGAACTCTTATTGGAATCTCGTCGCCGGATGGCGGAACGTTGCGATTCAAGAGGAAGCGCTGCACGAGGCGATCGTACAGCAGCGCAGCAACGTCCGGTTGGCGCGCCGGGGCGCCGGGGCGCCGATCGACGCGATCGAAACGCAGACGCAGGTTTCGAACTTTCAGAACAACGTCTACTCCGCATTCCAAACCGTATCGCAGCTGCAAATCCAGCTCAAGAGCTTGATCGTTGCGGATCCGGCCGATCCGATTTGGACCGCGAATCTCGTGCCGTCGACCTCCGTCGAGCAATTGCCAGCGGCAGGTGATCTCGCGCAGATCGTTACCGAAGCAAACCAGAATCGTCCAGAAATACGACAGGCGCAGGACAAGAAGCTCTCCGCCGATATCGATCGCGTCTTCGCGGCAAATCAATCGCTTCCGCAGGCGGACCTCCAAGTTCAGTATCTCAGCAACGGCTTCGCCGGCATCCTGACGCCGGTCCCGGCCTTCCTACTCGGAACGTGTGCAGGCACCAACGGCCTAACGACGTGCCCGACGCCGCCACCCAACACTCAAGGCAATATGGCGTGGGCATATCACAACATGTGGGCGGGCTACTTCCCGGCTTTCAACGTCGCTCTCGTAGTAGGTTATCCGATTCAAGGAAATCTGGCACGCGGCATGCGCGGCGTCGCGAGCGAGGAAGAGGCACAGGCAAAGCTTTTAATGCAGGGCGTCGTTCAGCAAATCGGCGCGGAGGCGCGTAACGCTCTGCAAGCCTATAAATCAGCCGTTGCCAAGCTGAGCGCCGCGCGAATTTCTCGCCGCACCGCCGAAGCCGTCTATGCAAGCGAACGTCGCAAGTTCCACCAAGGTGAGTCGACGACGTTCCTCGTGCTCGAACGCCAACTGACGCTCGAACAAGCGCGCGGGCTCGAGTTGCAGGCGCAGACGCAACTTAACCAGTCGATCGTCGAATTGCAGCGCGTTCGCGGAGCGATTCTTACCGCCAACGGCGTCGACGTGCAGACGCTTGGCGCGCAGGCGCTGACGCACTAGATGAGGCTCACACCGAAGTTGCGCGCGGTTCCCGCAATCGTCGCTCTGGCCGCGGTCGCCTTGGCGACGTTGCCGATGCAGCCCATTTCCGCCCAGAGCGACGCCGGTCTTCCCCGGCGTGCAGTCCTCCCAACGGAAATTCCATCGCCGCAAATGCCGAGTCCGCCAACCGTCGCGCCGGGCTATCGCGCGCCCGAAGTCGAGCCGAGCGATCCCGGCATTGTCGGCGTGACGCGTAACCCGTTCGTCGGCATAACGCTGCAGGACGCAATCGGAATGGCGCTCGTGAAAAATAACAATCTCGCCGTTTCGGCTTCGAGTGTTCGGATTGCGCGCTATCGGATCGTCCAAGCCAAAGCGAATTTTGACGTACATCTGCAGGTTGAACCGTCGTCGAGCTTCTATGTGCAGCCGCCGGAAAACTTGTTCTTCGCGGGTCCCGGAATCGGAGGCGCCGGCTACACGTGCAATCCTATCGGCTTGGGAACACCGCATCCGTGTTCGACGACTGGTCCGGGCAACATCATCCAGCATCAATATTCGTTTCAATCGGGGATTAGCGGCCAAGGCATAAGCGGAACGCAGTATTCCGCGAGCATATCTCAGATCCGCACCTACAACAACGTGATCATCAATTCGTTCAATCCATACTATCAGGCGATCCTCAACCTCTCCGTTACCCAGCCGCTGCTCAAGAATGCCGGCATGAATGCCGCCAAGCATCAGTTAAAGCTCGCTGTGATCGATGCAGACTCCAACGCGGCGCAGGCGCTCGTCGATGCATCCAACACGCTGGCTCAGGTTGAGGATGCCTATTGGGATTTAGTAGCCGGCTGGCGCAATGTAGCGATTCAGGAAGAGGCGCTGAATGAGGCCATACTGCAGCAACGTTTAGCGGTCCGAACTGCGACGCGCGGCGCGGCTGCGCCGATCACCGCAGTGGAAGCGGAAACGCAGGTCGCGAACTTTCAATCGCAACTTTATTCGGGGTTGCAAAATGTCTCGCAACTGCAAACGCAACTAAAGAATCTGATCGTCACAGACTCTGCAGACCCCATCTGGGCCGCGAATCTCGTCCCGTCGTCGCCCGTTCAGGAGCTGCCTAACGCCGGCGACCTAGCGGTCATTCTTACCGTTGCGGAGCGCACGCGCCCCGAAGTTCGCCAAGTAGGCGATCAGCGGCGCGTGGCTGATCTCGATCTCGCATTTGCCCATAATCAGGCGCTCCCGCAAGCCGACCTCGTCGTGCAGTATCTCAGCAATGGGTTCGCCGGCCGCTTGCAGCCTGTACCGAACTTCGAGTCTGCGGGCTGCGCCTTGCCGACGCTCTCGTGCCCGACGCCGCCTCCCCAGACGCAAGGCAATATGACGCAGGCATTCCATAACATGTGGACCAGCGCGTATCCCGAGTTCAACGTCGCGGTCGTCTTCAACATTCCGCTCGAGAACAATACGGCGCGCGGTTTGAAGCAGACCGCCCTGCAGGAGGAAGATCAGGCCTCCATTGCGCGTCAAGCGCTCGACCAGCGTTTCGAGGATGAGGCGCGCAACGCCCTACAGGCGTATCAATCTGCGCTCTCGAGACTTGGCTCGGCGAGTCAAGCGCGTGCGGCCGCGGAGGCGGTCTACGCAAGCGAGCTGCGCCGCTACCGCAATCACGCGTCGACGACATTCCTAGTGCTGCAGCGTCAGGTCGAGCTCGAGCAAGCTCGCGGCCAGGAGCTGCAGGCGCAAACCGATCTCAACAAGGCGGTTGTCGAGTTGCAGCGCGTCGAGGGAACGATTCTGACCGACAACGGCGTCACGGTCCAAAAGCTCGGCACCAAAGCCCTGGCCACTGCCTCGCCTCACCCCCTGTCATCCTGAGCTCCGCGTCTCGAAAGACGCGCCCCGCCACTGCACGCGTCTGCCGAATAAGCTGACAAACCAGACCGCCAGGCTTAGAATATCTCGAAGCGGAATTAACCAAACGTCCGCGGCGCGGTGAACGTTCAACGCCGTGCGTGCCAAGTAGTGCTCCAGTAGCCGGAGCGCCACAACGGAGGCGACCAGCGGTACGCCCCAAGCAAAATTCTCAGACGCCGCGAGATAGAGTATCGCAAACGGCAGCGCGTACATCAGAAACGAAAACGCATACCCGGCCGGCGCGAGCGCGAAGTTCGTCCGCGCCCAGCGCAGCTCGTGTGACCAGAGCGCGCGCATGGTAGTTTCGGGTACGGACGTCTGCACAACGTAACGCGAGAGGTCGATCTCCCGGCCGCACGCGCTGACCAGCTCGCCGAGCTTGTGGTCGTCGGCAATCGTTTCACCCAACGCCGCCAGGCCGCCGATCTGCTCCAATGCGCTGCGCCGCACCGCCATCGTCGCACCCAAGCAGAAGCGCAGCTTGCCCAACGCAAGCGCGACGAGCACCGACGGTATAAACCCGTCTTCAATTTGCATCGCACCCAAGCGCGAAACGAGTGTTCCGTTCGGCGCGCCGCGGTAGAGACAGGTGGCCGCGCCGACGCGCTCGCTCGCGAACGACGCCGCAAGCGCTTGCAAATACCGGCGGTCTACGCCGATATCGCTGTCGGCGATCACGACGACCTCGCCGCGCGGCTCCGCGCCGGCCTTCGAAAGATTCGCGATCTTTGGATTCGTTATCCCGGCGGCCGTACCGACCGCGATCCTCGCGACCTCCGGAAATTCATCAACAATCCGGCGCGCAACGGCCATGGCGGCGTCACCGTCATCGTGCAGGCAGAGAATAACTTCAAAAAACGCGCCGTACTCTTGGTTACACGTCGAGCGTAAATTCTCGTATAACTCGGGCTCTAACCCGGCGATCGGCTTTAGGATCGAAAAGGCCGGCAGAAATTCCGAAGCGTACTCGTCCGAGCGCAACAAAAAGGCCGCAACCCGCACGTTTGCGAGCACCAAATACGCCGCTCCCGCGAGGCTTACGATCAGCAGAAGAAGCGTCATGAGGGTGATGGAGTTGGCGTCATCCTGAGCGTGTCCTGATCTTGTCGAAGGACGACGCCAACTCCCCATAGGTGGTGCTGATGAGACCGTTGCGACCGATTGCCTCGCGCACGCGCGGGCTCGTGAGCGCCGCCAGTTCGCCGGTCCAAGCGAAATGCTCCGTCCCGGGATCGGCGCCGGCAAACGATCCCGTTGCCGGATGAAAGAAGATCTCGGTGACGCCCTCGGGCAAGCTATCGAGCATCTGCAGAACGCGTTCTTCCGTTAGCAGCCCGGCCTCGTTGACGCCAAACGCATAATCGTTGCATACGAGCCCGGCTCGCCGTGCGCGCAGGCGCATTAACGACAACCAAGGCGCGATGCTCCGCGTCCCTCCGTGCGGCTCGCGAGGAATGCGGACCGCACGTAACCCGTACTCGCGTCCAATCTGCAGCATCAAACGAAAGACGGTCGGATGAACGTGCATGTGCGACTGCGCGTCAGCGTGATCGAGCTGCAGCCCGCTTGCGCTAAACCGCTCGAACTGTGCACGAATTTCGGCGGCAAGCTGTGCCCGCACCCCCGGCCGGAAGAAGAAGCGAAAGCCGGCGCGGACTAAGTCCGTCAAAAACGCGCCGCTGCGGTCCACCAAATCCGGCACGCGTTTCGGCGGCAACACCGGCCGCCCATGAACGAGTACGAGGTGCAGTCCGACCGCTAGCTCGGGCATCCGCCGCGCCCGCTCGATCGCATCTTCGGCGGCAACGCCCCCCACCATCAAGCTCGCCGCGCGCAAAACGCCGTCGCGGTGCGCCCGTTCGACGGCGGCATTGACCTCCGGTGCGGCTCCGAAGTCATCGGCGCTGAGGATAAGGCGCTTCAAGGATGCGGCGTCGTTCCGCCTCGTCGTTAGCCCTGACGCTGCTTAAGCATTCCCGCCGCCGGCTCGTCGACGAGCCAAATGAGACGGCCGGAGCCCGGTTGCACGATCTGCGCGGGATATTTGACTGGATCGACCGGCCCTTGATAGACGGCTTCCAGAATGTCCGCCTTGTCAGGTCCTTCGACGGCGAAGGCGACGGTTCGCCCGAGATTTAGCACCTTCGGCGTCATCGTGACGCGCCACATGAACTGCGACTGCGCGTAGACGGCGCGCACGAGAGCGTTGTCGTCGGTATCGGGAGGCGTTCCGGGAAAGAGCGATGCCGTGTGGCCGTCGGGCCCGATGCCCAGGAGTATTAAGTCGAGGCGGGGCGCGTTGCCGAAAACGGTTCGCAGCAGCGAGGCATACTCGTTCGCGGCGTGTCCCGGATCGACTTCACCGGCGATACGATGCACGTTTGCCCGCGGAATGCCGACGGAATCCAAGAACGCATGCTTGGCCATCAAATAGTTCGACTGCTCGTCGTCCGGCGGCACGCAGCGTTCGTCGCCGAAGTAAATAAAGACGTCGCTCCACGAAAGCTCGTCGCGCCACGGCTCCTGCGCCAGCAGCGCGTACGCTGCGCGCGGTGTATTCCCGCCGGCGAGGGCGACGTGAAAGCTGCCGCGATCGGCCATCGCCAATCGTCCGACCGAAACGAAGAGGTCCGCCAATGCGCGTGCCAGTGCTTTGCCGTCGCGAAAAATTTCCATCTCGCCGATACGGGCCATGATCTTTACTCCCCCATTTTGCCGAGGATCCGCCCGGCCGCCGCAAGCGCCTCGTAGAAGACGCGGTCGTTTTCTCCCCAAAGGATCGCCCGTTCCACGAGCGCCGCGATGCCGGGGTTCTTAACCGCTTCGTGCCGCGTGCCGTGGCGCGCGCCGGTGACGCTGAGCAGAATCGAATCGCCGGTTGCGTCGAGTTGTGCGACGAAGTTGCTTTGCGTCGAGTGCAGTGCGATGCTCGCGATCCGGCGCGGCTCGCCTTCGCGGCGAAGCTCGAACGTGACCCGCTTCCCCGCGGCATCGATCAGCGCACCGGTACCTGTGGGCGTCCATTGCAGCCGGCTTGCCAGCCATCCGAGCAGATAAAATCCCTCCGGGTCGGAGCCGCAGGCGACTTCCACGCGCTCGAGCTGGCGAAGCTCCGCCGAAGCTTTGCCGTCAAAGAAGGTAGCGACGCACTCTTGCCACGGACCCAATCGCAAATAGGCGATGTCGGCCAGCGGCAGCGACGGGTGTTCGGCGACGTAGCCGACGAGCTCGCGTAATGCTTCGTGACCCGCGTCGAGCAGCGAGCTGTTGTAGACGATCGTGCGCGCGTCCTCGCAAAGCGCGGAAAAGCGAGCATCGCTACCGATGCCGCGCGCGATCCACAGCAAGACCACCGGTGCGTCGGCGACGCGCAGCATCCCGACGGCCGAACGCAGCAGGTCCGGCTCGCTCCCTTTGACGCCGAGCTCGATCCAATCACAGCCATCCAGCCGGAACTGGTTCTCGGTCTGGGTGGCGTCAAGCATGATGACGCGCGACGGATGCTTGGACGCCAGCCGTCCGATCCGCTCGCGTGCCAACTTGCCGATGGCATCGTCTTCGAAGAATACGACGACCGTCATCGTCGCGACGCTCGCATCGCACCCGCGCTCGCGCAGCGACTCTGTGAGCTCTTCGAGTAGCGATCGCAGTTCGAGCGGCACGGTTAGATGTGCCGCCAGTCCGGAAAGAGTTTCTTCGCACTATCCGGCCCCTGGCTGCCGGCGGCATAGTTCGGGAATGAAAAGTCCTTTGTGTTCTGCCAAACCTCCAAAATCGGCGTGACGATCTCCCACGCGCGCTCGACCGCGTCCCAGCGCGTGAAGAGGGTCTGGTCGCCGAGCATCGCATCGCCGATCAGGCGTTCGTATGCCGGCGGCGACTGAACGCCGAATCCCGTGCCGTAATTGAAGTCCATATAGACGCTGCGAATGTGCTCGGCCGGTCCGGGAACCTTCGCTTCGAAGCGCATCGAGATGCCTTCTTCCGGGTCGATCTTGATGACGAGCACGTTTGGTTCGATCTGATCGGTCGACTCACCGTAGAAGCGGTGCGGAATTGCCTTGAACGTCACCGCAATCTCCGCCACCTTGCGCGGCAGCCGCTTTCCCGAGCGCAAAAAGAACGGCACACCGGCCCAACGCCAGTTTTCGATATACAGCCGGAGCGCCGCGAAGGTCTCGGTATTGGAATCCAACGCGACGTCTTGTTCCTGACGGTAGCCCTTCACCGGGCGCGCGTCGACCGTTCCGGGGCCGTACTGTCCCCGCGCCGACATCGCAAAGACGTCGGCGTGCGACGGCGGCTGGATCGCCGAGAGCACCTTGTACTTTTCACCGCGGATATCGTCGGCGTCCGCGCTGATCGGCGCCTCCATCGCAACCAGAGCCAGAAGATTGATCACGTGATTCTGAATCATATCGCGCAGCGCCCCGGCGTGGTCGTAATAGCCGCCGCGTTGTTCGACGCCGAGCGACTCTGCCGACGTGATCTGGACGTTCTGGACGTAGTTGCGATTCCAGATCGGCTCGAAGATGGTGTTGGCAAAGCGCAGAGCGATGATGTCCTGAACCGGCTCTTTGCCGAGATAATGGTCGATGCGGTAGATCTCGTTCTCGGGAAAAACTGCTTCGATCGCTTGCTGCAGTTTACGCGCCGACGCGAGGTCGGTGCCGAACGGCTTTTCGACGACGACGCGCGTCCAGCCGCTCTCGCTCTTCTCCAGCCCGGCGTTCTTGAGGTGCTTGATGATCTCGGGAAAGACCGGCGGGGGCGTCGCGAGATAGAAGAGGTGATTACCGCCGGTCCCAAGGTCACGGTCGTTCTGAGCCAGACGATCTTTCAAAGCGACGAAATGACGCGTATCGTTGAAATCCGCTGTGATGTAGCTGATGCGCTGCGCGAATTCGTCCCAAACCGCGCCCTGCGGTTTTGAATCGTCGGGCATGAACTGCTCGAGCTCTTGGCGGCAGTACTCGCGGAACTGGTCGTCGGTATACTTCGTTCGTGCGAAGCCGACGAGCGCAAAATCGGCCGGCAACCTGCCTCCCAAACGCATCGAGTAAATCGCCGGCAGCAGCATGCGTTTGAACAAGTCGCCGCTGGCGCCGAAGAACACGGCGCTGCACGGCGTCGTGATGCGATCCTCCGGCAGCCCCGCGCGCAGCGGATTCGCCGCGCCGTCGCCGGTCGCAGTCGCCTGCGCCGTCATGGTGTCGTCAGGCATGCGTTTCGCTCTTGACGGCGTGGCCGCCGAATTGATTGCGCAGCGCCGCGACGACCTTCGCGCTGAAGGATTCGTCCTGGCGCGACGCCATTCGAGCCATCAATGAGAGCGTGATCACCGGGGCGGGGACGTTCTCATCGATCGCGGCTTCCACCGTCCACCGGCCCTCGCCCGTGTCCTCCACGTAGCCGCGGATATCTTTTAGGCCGGGATCCTCGCGGAACGCCAGCACGAGCAGTTCCAGCAGCCACGAGCGCACGACGCTGGCGTGCGTCCAGAGTTCGGCGAGCTGTCCGAGATCGTAGTCGTACTGCGAGTTTTTGAGAATTTCGAAACCCTCGCCGTAGGCTTGCAGCAATCCGTACTCGATGCCGTTGTGCACCATCTTCGAGAAGTGCCCGGCGCCCGCTGGACCGACGTGCGCGTAACCCTTCGGCGGCGCCAGCGTCAAAAAGATCGGTTCGCAATGGCGCACTTGCTCGTCGTCGCCGCCGACCATCAAGCAGTAACCCTCTTGCAAGCCCCAGACGCCGCCGCTCGTGCCCGCGTCGATCAGTGAGACGCCCTTTGCTTTGCAGTCGGCGTAGAGACGCAATCCGTCCTTATAGTTGGTGTTTCCGCCGTCGATGATGATGCCGCGGGGTCCCATGGCGGCAGCCAACTCGTGCACGGTATCGTCCGTCGGCGCGCCGGAGGGAACCATGACCCAGGCAACCTTCGGCGACTCGAGCTTCGCTACCATATCCTCAAGGCTCGACGCGCCGGCCGCACCGTCGGCAACCGTTCGCTGCACCGCTTGCGGATCGCGGTCGTAGGCGACGACTTGGTGCCCGCCCTTGATGAGCCGTTGCGTCATATAGTTGCCCATTTTCCCGAGCCCGACCATCCCGATTTGCATTAGCGATGCCCTTTCAACAAAAACTGCAAGGGCATCGAACTTTACGCGGCGCTGGGTGCGCTCCTGTGTGCCAACGGCTCTACGGTACCTCCGCCGGCACGACCGCCACTCCTTCGATCAAGTCACCGCCGCTCGGCGGAGTGAGCTGAGCCTCCGCATAGCCTCCGTTCGGATACCCGTATGCGAGCGAGTAGTGCGGCTCGGCAGTGTAGAGCGTGCTGCCGTCTTTGGTGAGAGCGAAGCTCGAGATCGTTCCCGAATCGAGTAGTGGCTGTTGCGAGCGAACCTTTAGCCGCCGCGACCCATCGGAAGGCGGCGTAAAGACATCGATCGACGGCGGTCCGGAATTGCCGAAGCCGTTGATGATCGCCACGTCGCCCGCAGGGTCGACTGCGATGCCGGCAGCCCATACAATCTCGATGTTTGGCTTGAGCACCATCACGGATTCCGCGTTGCATTCGCCCGAGACTCGCGCAATCACGACTTTGGAATAGTCGAGCACGGCTGTAAAATAAAGGTTTCCGTTTGCGTCGAAGGCGTCCCAGAGCATCGCCGTCATGTCGGCGTTGCCGCGCACCGTCGCACACGGTGTCTGCGAGTGGTCGCTGGCGTAAAAAACGATTCCGCCGGGCCCGCTGCATTGCGATCCGGACGGCTGACAGATGTTGACCGCGGCGACCGTGTGATCTTTGGCGACGGCGACGTCGACCGGCCACCCTCCCGAATCGGAAAGAATCGACGTCGGCTTGTTACGATAGGGCGGCGCAAAGACGGCGACTCTCGCGTTGATCGTATCGGCAACGTAGAGCCGGCCGGAAGCGTCGCTCGTAATTCCCTGTGGCTCTTCAAAACCAGCCAACGTGCGGTTCGATCCGTCGCGGCTAAAGATCGTGACGTTGTTGAAGACCGCATCCGAAAGAAAAACGTGCTTCGCGCCGCCTTCGAGCGTCGGCGGGAGGTGGCGCGCACTCTTTGTCGCCGCAGCGCCGGGGACCGAGCGTAAATCGATCGATCCAGTGCACCCGGCGACCAAAACGAGCGCGGAGATCGCCCCAATCCTAACGGGCATTGCCATCGCGGCTAGGCTTGAACCGTCAACGCCTCCTCCACTGCACTCACCAGTGCCCGCAGCGCCGGTTCGATCGCGCCCTTGAGGTGGACGCGCACACCGCGACGGCCGCGTTTATCGAGTGACATCCAATCACCCAGCGCTTGCGCCGCGAGCAGCGTGCGGAAACCGACGTTCATGCCGGGGATCATCGGATCGTCCGGATCGTCCGCCGTAACCTGCAGGACGACGCACGTATCGGGACCGCCCTTATGCAGTTGACCCGTCGAGTGCAGGAAGCGTGGCCCAAATCCAACCGTCGTAGCCACACGATGCGCATCGCGGATCTTGAGCCGAAGCTCTTGCAGCAGCTGCGTGTGGATGTCGTTGCGCGCAATGTACGCGGTGATGGCATTGTAATCTCCCGGCCGCAGTTGCGCGAAAAGCCCGGCCAGCGCCTGAGCGGGATTCGGCGCGGAGATCGAACGGCTGCCCGAAAGATACGTCACGCTGAAGGATGCGCCGTCGACATCGGCTTTCGGCTCGTCGAAGCTTCCGTTGCGCGCGTACTGATCGAGTAGCGCGACCGTATTATCCTTCGACTCCTGCACGTTGGGCTGATCGAAGGCATTGATGCCGAGAATGACGCCTGCGGCAGCGACGGCAATTTCCCACAAATAAAACTGCTCGCCGAGATCGAACGCGTCGTTCATGTCCATGCGGATCACCGGATGTCCCGCCGCTTCCAACGCGCGCAACTTTTCGTCGACGCCCGGTGCTGGATTAGGCAGGTTCGCCCCGACGTACACGAACGTGCGGTCGTTGGAGTAATCTTCCGGCGTGCCGAGCAGCTCGCCCTCGATCGGAACGATGCCTTTACCGAGTTTGCCGGTCGATTCCGCGATCAGCTGTTCCGCCCACGCGCCGAATGCCTTAACGGCGGGGTGCGTGACGATCGTGAGCTTGTCGCGTCCGTTGACGGCCAGCCCGCCGATGGCGGCGCCGAAACGCACGCCCGGCGCCTTTCGCGGATCGACGGTGCGATCGTTGGCATGCATGGCGCCCAGCGCTCGGTCGAGTAAGAGGTTGATGTTGTAGCCGGCGATTGCCGACGGCGCGATGCCGACGAACGAGAGCGCCGAATACCGTCCGCCGATGTTCGGGTCGTTTTCGAAGTCGGCGCGGAACTCCATCTCTTGCGCCTCTTTGTCCAGCTTGGTTCCCGGATCGGTGATCGCGGCGAAGTTGCGGCCCGCCGAGGCGGAGCCGACCTGTTTGGAGACTTTTTCGTAGAAGTAGGCGTAAAACGCGTTCGGCTCGGTCGTCGTGCCGCTCTTGCTCGAGATGATGAAGAGCGTGGCGGGAATATCGAGTTTTTCTTCGAGCTCCTTAATCTGCTGCGGCGACGTGGAATCGAGCACCAGCAGACTCGGATAATCCGAGCAGGTTCCGTACGTATCCGCGATGATGTCCGGCGCCAGCGAACTGCCGCCCATGCCGCAGACGACTGCGGCATCGAAGACGCCGCTGATCTCGTCGGCAAAGGAGCGAAGCGCGGCAACCTCTTCCAGCATGTGCTGCTGGATGTCGAGCCATCCGAGGGACTTCTTGATGATCGCAATCGCGTCGGCATCGTTCGACCAAAGCGTCGCGTCGTGCGCCCAGAGGCGCTTGAGAAAGTCCGCACCGGCAAGCTGATCGAGCGCGGCATCGCAGTGCGCTTGTGCCTTCGCGAGTGACAGGTGGACGCGTTCGGCGCCGCCCGAAGCCAGCAGCTTTTGCTTGTAGACGATCGCGCCGAGCAGCGCGGCAAACGAATCGGAGAAGAGTTGCACGCCGTCGACTTGGAGCTGATGCGTCACCTCGAAGAGCGAAATCTTTGCCTCCCGCAGCCCCCGCATCACGTCGTTGACGCTGCCCAGGTCGGTCTCGACCGTATCCGGCACAATCTTGCCGTGATCGAGCAGCGCGTCGAGCGTCTGCGGCGGCATCGTGTTGATCGTATCCGGGCCGACCACGGTCTCGACGTACATGAGATCCGGATAATGCGGATTCTTCGTCGAGGTCGACGCCCAAAGCGGCCGCTGTACCGCCGCGCCTTTTGCGCGCAACGCCGCGAACTCGTCGCCATAAAAGATCTCTTTGAACTTCTGGTAGGTCTCTTTCAGTCCGGCGATCCCCACCTTACCGAGAAGATGTTCGAGCTTTTCGCCCTTTGCGATACGGTCTTGCAGCAGTTTATCCACCGCGGTATCGATGCGGCTGACGAACACGGAGTTCACCGAACGGATCTTGTCGATCGGCTTGCCCTCATCGGCACGACGCCGCAGCCCTTTGACGTAGGCCAGCGCCGCGCGCTCGTACATCTCGGTTGAAAAGACGAGCGTGACATTGATATTGTAACCGCGATAGATCGACTCTTCGATTGCGGGGAGGCCCGCCTTCGTTCCCGGTATCTTGATCATCACGTTCCGACGATTGACGCGCTTCCAGAGATCCTCCACCATCGCGATCGTGCCGTCGGTGTCGTTGGCGAGCAGCGGCGAGACTTCAAGGCTGACGAAGCCGTCGTTGCCGCCCGAAGATTCAAAGACGCCGGAAAACGCATCGCAGGCGCTTTGAATGTCTTGGACCGCGAGATTCCAGAAGAGCGCGTCGGCGTTCTTCTCCGAGCCGATGAGCGTCGCCAGCTGCTCGTCGTAATCCGTGCCTGCGCCGATCGCTTTCTCGAAGATCGTCGGATTGCTGGTCATCCCGCGCAGGCCGAGATCGATCAAGCGCTTCAGCTCGCCGGAAGCAAACATGCTTCGGCGAACATTATCGAGCCAGACGCTCTGCCCCGCATCGAGCAGCAGCTGCACTTGGTTCTTCATGATCTCTCCCTAACGAGCGGCGAGTGCAAATTTTTGTAGGGCGACGTCGGCAACGTTTTCCGCCGTGAAACCGTACGCTTTGGCAATGGCCGCATACGGTGCCGACGCT
>DASXGO010000188.1:0-2451 GCA_036489055.1 Candidatus Cybelea sp.
CTTCGTAGCCCACCGGCAATGCGATTGAAAAGCCCGTCGGAATCAGCGCACGCGCGCCGGGCAACAGCGTTACCTGCTCGCGCACCGCCGCGCAGAGATCGGCGCCGGCGGCATGCTCGCTCTTGTAATCGGGTAGCGGCAATCCGTCGCCTTGCGGCAGGCGCTGGAGCGCGACGCGCACGTTTTGCATCAGGGTACGCAGACGCCTATAGTTGCGCCAGTTCTTCGCGGAAACTTTCGATGTCGCGGAACGAGCGATAGACGCTCGCAAATCGGATATACGCGACCGGGTCGAGCGCGCGCAGCGCCTCCATTAATTTCTCGCCGACGAGCGACGATGCGACCTCGCTCTCGCCGCGTGCAAAGAGCTCCCGCTCGAGGTCTGCGGCGACGGCTTCCATGCGGCTTTCGGAGATCGGCCGCTTTTCGCAAGCCTTGCGCAGACCGGCCAAAATTTTGTCGCGGCTATATTGCTCGCGGCGACCGTCCTTCTTAACGACGAAGAGGCGCGGGACTTCCATCCTCTCGTACGTCGTAAAGCGATGCTTGCAGCGCGGATCGAGGCATTCGCGACGCCGGCGCACCACCGTTTCGTCGTCGCGCGAGTCGACGACGCGCGTTTCGCTCTTGCGACAGGTTGGGCAAGTCAGCGGTAAGTCTCTCCCCCACGGCATATCTTGTGGGTGCACGTATTATACGTCACTATTGGTAGGTAACGCAAAAACAGCCCCAACGCATCGCGTGCGTTGGGGCCGTTGTGATCCGATCGCGCCTTTAGGCGGCGCCGATCTTGAACATCTTCGTGCCGCATTCCGGACACTTGCCTTGCACGGCCGGGCGGCCGTTCTTCATCTGAATCTGGACCGCATCTTTGATCTCGCGCTTTGCTTTGCACTTGACGCAATACGCTTCTGCTGCCAACTCTCATCCCTCCGTTTGCGGCCTGCCTATTCCGTGAGAGCCGCGCCTTCCCCCGCATACCCGCTCCTAGCGTGGATCCGGCGGCCGCGTGATAGAGCCGCCGATGTGGGAACCGACCTACGTGCCGCGCGACCGCATCGAGGCGGCCCGGGAGGGCCGCGGCTTCGGCGCTTCGGCAGCCGGTCTTTGGGTCTGCGGCGACTTAACCGGGCTGGCGCTGCCTTGTATCGCGGTCGTAGGAACGCGGGCTGCTACCCCGTATGGGCGCCGCCTGGCTCACCGGTTCGCCCTGGACCTTGCCCGGTCGGGTTGCTGCATCGTTTCTGGACTCGCACTCGGCATTGACGCTGCTGCCCACGAAGGCGCGCTCGACGCAGGGGCACCGACGATCGGGGTGCTCGGCGGCGGCCATCGCCGCTTCTTTCCGGCGCGTAATCACCGGCTCGCCGAACGCATGGTGGCGGGCGGCGGCGCGGTGCTCTCACCGTACCCGCCGGAGCACGCCGTCTTTCCGCCGCAGTTCTTGCAGCGTAACGGTATCGTTGCAGCGCTCGCCGACGCCGTCGTCGTCATTGAGGCTCCGGCTCGCAGCGGTGCGCTCAACACGGCGGGCTGGGCGGCAGGGCGCGTACCCGTGCTCGCGGTTCCGGGCGACGTCGACCGCAAACACGTGCAAGGCTGCCTTGCGCTGATTCGCGACGGCGCGACGCTCGCACGCGATGCCGGCGACGTGCTGGAGGCCGCGGCCGGCTCAACCTCGCGCCTCTGTCTGCAGCTTCCCCGTCGCGAGCAGACCCCGTCTCGACCGCGTTGCTCGGCGCGCTCGACTCGGGCGCATCGGAGTTCGACGAACTCGTGGCACTCAGCGGCGTCGGACCGGCGGCGGCTCTTGCGGCGCTTTCGCTGCTCGAGCTCGATGGAATGGTCGAAGCGCAAGGCGCGACGCGCTATGCGCGGGTCGCCGCTGCATTGCGCGGCGAAGAGTTGCAGCGATGAATCGACGCACCGCCGAGAGGCTCCCGCTCGACGACGCACTGCAGGCATTTGCAAGCGCTATCGCACGTGTCGCCGCCGCAGCCTATGAAATCGAGCCTCCAAACGTCGCATTTGAAGCGCCGCGCCGCCCCGAGTTCGGCGATTTTGCAACGAACGTGGCTTTTTCGCTTGCAAAAACCGCCCGCCGCGCGCCGCAGGTTCTCGCGACGGAGATCGTAGAGCGGCTGCGGCAAGACGCCCCGGATCTTCGGGAGAGCTTCAGTTCCATCGACCCGGTCGCCGGTTTCATCAACGCCCGGTTGGCGCCGTCGGTCTGGCAGGCGGTGATCGCGACCGTTCTGCGTGAAGGCGACCGCTTCGGCGAAGCGCCCCGGCAAAACAAGCGCGTTTCGCTCGAGTTTGGCAGCGCAAATCCGACCGGCCCACTCGTTGTCGTTCAGGGCCGTTCGATGTCGATCGGCGACACGCTGGCAAACGCAATGCGATTTCGCGGTTACGACGTGTTTACCGAATGGATCATCAACGATGCCGGCG
>DASXGO010000157.1:0-1705 GCA_036489055.1 Candidatus Cybelea sp.
GTAAATGCCGATGGCGACGTTCCAGCGCGATAGACGTGAGGTAATCGCCGCGAACATCCGCCCGCTGGTTGGCCAGCCGCGGAGGCCTTCCCTTCCGCTGCTACAATACAGCCAAATTCATGAACGTCGTCCTCTGCAGGCACGGTGCGACCGACGCAAACGTTGCGGGCGGAATTCTGTCATACCGCGATCCCTCGCTCAACGCACTCGGACGCGAACAAAGCGAGCGCGCCCATGCTGCATTGCGCGACACCGCCTTCGATCGCGTCCTCGCGAGCCCGATGCTTCGCTGCACCGAAACAGCCGCAATTATCGCGCCGCAGCAAAACTTTGAAACCGACGACGCGCTGCGCGAAGTTCACTTCGGTGCGTGGGAAGGGCACACGCTCGAATGGCTCGAGCAAAACGATCCCGAGGGTCTCGCGCAGCGGCGGCGCGCGCCGGTGCATTTCCGCCCGCCGGGCGGCGAAAGCTTCGCCGATGCATCGCTTCGCTTGCGCCCGTTTGCCGACGCGATTCTTCAGCTTAACGCGGCGAACGTTTTGATTGTCGCGCACCGCGGCTCGCTCGGAGTCCTCGAACGCTTACTGCGTGGTCTGCCGCTCGAATCGCAAGATGTTACGCCGCTCGAACCCGGCGAATTTCACATCGTCGTACCGAGCCAGCGCTCCCCGTCGGGATGTTCGAACGCTTCGCTCCAGTAACGCATCATCGTCACGCCGGCGCGATGCCGGCCGCGCAAATCGGAAAGCGGTTTGCCTTCGTAGCGATCGAGAAGCAGCGTTGCAAAATTGATGCCGGCGGCGGTCGTGAGCGCGAGCGTTCCGGAAAACCGCGGATTCATCTCGATGATCGAGAAGCTGCCGTCGGCGCGCAGCATGCCTTGCACGTTCGCCGGCCCGGCGATGCCGGATTTCGCGACGACGTCGCTTGCGATCGTTTCGATCTGCAAATGACGGTAGGTTCGCCCCTTTACCGAAACGCCGGCTTTGATCGCGATACGCTCGCGCGGAACGGCGGCAACGACGCGTCCCGGCTCGGCCGCAAAGCAATCCACGGTGAACTCGGTGCCGTCGACGGCCTCTTGCACGATGAGATCGTCGCGGCCGCGGGCCGCTTCGTGCAGGGTTGCTAGGCTCGCGAAGCGCTGGGTACCGACCGATCCCGATCCCTGACGCGGCTTGAGGTACGCCGGAAAGGAGATATCGCGCAGATCGGTCGCGTAGGCGGTCGTCTTAGGCGTTTCGATGCCGAGGCGCTCGAGAAAGGCTGCGAATGCGAGTTTGTCGGCGGTGACGAGCACGATGTCGCGCGGCGGGACCGCAACGGTGCAGCCCAGCTCGGCGAACGCGGCGCGCGCGCCTTCCAGCGGCAAGAATTCGCGCTCGACGATGATCGGCACGAAAAGCTCGATCTCGTAGCGGCGCACGACGTCCAAGCACGCGTCCACGAATGCCGGGTCGGCGGCCGGCGGAACCCGTACGAAGGCGTCGGTAAAGAATTTCGTCGCATTGAGCTCGTCGAGATCGACGACCGCCACGAACGAAGTACGCCCGTCTTCGCGAAGTGCTTTGACGAGCGATTGTGCGGTGACCGTTCCGCCGGCCGAAATGAGAACTCTAATAGTGCATCTCGTTCCAGCGCTGCGGATTGTCGCGCAACCAGCTCCACTCACGCGCGATGCCCTCGCGCAGCGGTGTCGCCG
>DASXGO010000164.1:0-2937 GCA_036489055.1 Candidatus Cybelea sp.
CGAACGGCATCGAAAAGGTGCTATTTTGGTTCCGGGGGGATTATTACAATGATGGCGCGCATCCCGCCGCAAGTTTAATTGAAGTGAATGGTAAGCTCTATGGTACGACGTACAGCGGCGGCTTTTTTGAGAATTATGGAACAGTCTTCCAGATTAGCTTGCGCGGCAATGAGAAGGTGCTGCACAGTTTCGGGATCTACAGCGACGGCGGGAATCCCCTTGCGAACTTGATTAACGTACATGGCACTTTGTACGGAACAACACCTTATGGCGGCGAAGGCGGATCCTCGGAGCCCTTCGCCTGGGGAACCGTCTTTAGAATTACTACGACCGGCACCGAACAAGTGCTATATGCGTTCAATCGATCTGATGGCTACTACCCCGCTGCGGGCCTTATCAAAGTCGGCGGCATCCTATACGGTACGACAGAGGGAGGCGGCGCTTACGGCGGCTCTTACGGCGATGGGACCGCGTTTAGCATCACGACCACCGGCTCCCTGACTACTTTACATAGCTTCGGCTCCGGCTCCGATGGAGTAAGCCCTTGGGCAGCGTTGCTAAATGTCAGAGGCACGCTTTACGGAACGACGGGTGGCGGAGGTGCTTACGGCAAGGGAACGATTTTCCGCATGAGCCTTAGCGGCAAGGAGAAAGTGCTGCATAGTTTCGGCTACGGCACCGACGGTGCTACGCCGCTCGCGGGGATGATCGACGTAAATGGCACGCTGTATGGCACAACGTCCGCAGGCGGAACGTATGGCAACGGCACCGTCTTCGCTTTGACGTTGCCGCGCTAAAAGCCGCCCCGCCCGCGCCGCGAATCGCATCCCGGTTAGCCTTGCTTGATTCGTTGGACTCGCGCAGCACGGCTCGCTTAAAATCGTACCGCAAATTTTTCGCGCCGCGTGCCTGAGAAATCAGTCGCGAGAGATGGCACGGAGCGCCACGGGGGCTCGCTTTGCGCTTGGCGCGGCTACACACGTACATCATCTTTATGGGATTACTGTCTCCGTCGCGCCATTGCGCTCGCGAATTCGCGTTGGAGGTGGCAGATGAAAACGGTCGCGGTTATTGGTTACGCACTCACGTCGGGGACGCTCGCTGCATTGCTCGCTGGCTGCGGCGGATCGCAGCCGCCGTTCGGCGTGCCGAACGCGATGCAACGTGACCTGGCGCCGCAATGGCGAGCGCAGCGTCTCGCGCGTACGGCTTGTCCCCAAGTCGTAGGTAAGCCGACGTGCTTAGCGCTGCAGGTAACGGATCACGACGGGATTACACCGCTCTGCTCGCCGTCGTCGAGTTGCGGCTTCACGCCAGCCGAACTTCAAACGGCGTACGATCTCACGAGCCGGCTTGGAGGCGGATCTGGGACGAAGGTTGCCGTGATTGAAGCGGGCGATCTTTCGGCCGCGTCCTCCGACCTCGCTACGTATCGCAGTCAGTACGGACTCGGCACGGCATCGTTCTTCAAATACAACGAGAACGGGCAGCAATCGAACTACCCGCCGAGCTGCGAAAATTACGGCTGGTGTCTCGAGATCGATCTCGACATTGACATGATTTCGGCATCGTGCCCGAACTGCACCATTTATCTGATGGAAGCCAAGGACGGCAGCACGATCAGCGACTTCGAGCAAGCCGAAAAAGAGGCCGTCACGCTCGGCGCGACGATTGTCAGCAACAGCTGGACTTGCTACGGAAGCTGGGATTGTGGAGATAGCAACTTTGGGAGCTACTTCAACACCTCAGGTATTGCGTATCTCGCGTCCTCCGGTGACGCTGGGTACGACAGTATCGGCGGTCCATCTGTGCTGGATACCGTCCTTGCCGTCGGCGGAACGCAGCTTTCAAAGAACGGTTCCGGCTACGGCGAGACAATTTGGAATGACGGCGGATTCGGCTGCGCGACGCCCGACATTGTCGGAAGCCCGGGTGTCCCTAAGCCGTCGTGGCAACACGATCCTGACTGCGCCTATCGCACCGAGGTAGACGTTTCAGCTGAATCCGGCTGCTCGCCAGGCGTAGCCATGTACATCAGCATGTACGGCGGTTGGATCGACGTCTGCGGAACGAGCGTCGCCTCGCCGTTTCTCGCAGGCGTCGTCGGCCTCGCCGGCAATGCCGCCAATCTAAATGGCGGCAAATATGCGTGGACGCTCACGAAGAAACAGCACAAGAAGTATTTCAACCATCCTACCGGCTCCGCCGGCAGCTGCGGCAACTACATGTGCGGAGACGGCAGATATATGAAGTATTATTCTGCTCCGGGCGGATGGGGTTCACCCAACGGCGTGCGCGGCTTCTAGGCAGCCGGGACGCTTGCATAAGAAGGGTTTTGCTCGGTCGCTTTTAATGCCTTCGACCGGGAGGTTGTACAATGCGCATTTCTAGCGCACTCATAATGCTTTTTCTTATCTCTGCTGCGGGGTGTTCGCAACGCACCGTAACGTCGCCGCTCCCTGCCGTACCGGGCACTTCCTTTGCGCGAGAAGCGCCAATGGGCGACACCTTCAAATTGCTCTATAGCTTTAAAGGAAATCCGGACGGCCAAAACCCGTATGCTGGTATGGTCGCGTTCAAGGGCACCCTCTACGGAACGACTGAGCTAGGTGGCAAAGATGACTTCGGCGTCTTGTACAAGGTGAGCACTTCCGGCGTCGAGCGCGTGCTTCACACCTTTGCGGGGGGCTCGGGCTCGGACGGCTCGGACCCGTTTGGCGCTCTTATCGTGCTCAACGGCGCGCTTTATGGCACGACGTACTATGGCGGACGTGCGCCGGCGGATTACGGAACCGTATACAAGTCTAGCACGGCTGGCGCGGAGCACGAAGTCTGCAGCTTCACATCGAGTCAGGGCGAATTCCCCTATGCGGGAGTGGTCGCTTTAAACGGCACGCTATATGGCGCCACCTACCAAGGCGGAAAGAAGAATTACGG
>DASXGO010000170.1:0-4708 GCA_036489055.1 Candidatus Cybelea sp.
TACAAGACGCTGCGCGATCTGCTCGACGCGAAATCCGTTTCGTGGAGATACTACTCTCCGCCGATTCAGGGCGGCGAAGGCAAGCTCTGGAATGCGTTCGACGCGATCAAAGCCGTGCGCGAAGGGTCCGAGTGGAATACCAACATATCGACGCCCGAGACCAACATCTTCGGCGATATCACCGCCGGACAGCTTGCCGCCGTTTCGTGGATCGTGCCGGATCGCCAAAACTCCGACCATCCCGCCGGACCCGGCGGCGATACCGGACCGTCTTGGGTTGCAAGTATCGTGAACGCCGTCGGCGAGAGCTCGTACTGGCCGAATACGGCGATCATCGTGGTTTGGGACGACTGGGGCGGTTTCTACGATCACGTACCGCCGCCGTTTACCGACGAGTGGGGCGGCTTGGGATTCCGCGTTCCGTTGATCATCGTCTCGGCGTATGCGCGTGAGGCCATTCCGAGTCAACCGGGCTACATCTCGCACACGCAATACGAGTTCGGGAGCATCTTAAAGTTCATAGAAAATATCTTCAACTTGGGGAGCCTCGGAAATACCGATCAACGAGCGACTAGCATCGTCGATTCGTTCGACTTCAAGCAACAGCCGCGAACGTTCCAGAAGATCCCGTCGAGCCACTCAAAAAGCTACTTCCTGCATCAAAGACCCTCCGGCGCACCCGTCGACGACGAATAGCCGCGCCAGGGCGGCCCCCATTCGCACCGAATGAGCAGCCCAGATGAGCTTCCGGCTTTGCGCATTGCTCGGTTTCGTCGCGGCCGTCCTTACCGACTGCGGCTCCTCACAAGCCGGTGCGCCGGCGGGCGCGGCCGCGCGGGTCGGCCGATCTCGGACTTCCGCGCCCCAAAGCCTGCTCTACATCACCGACCTCGGCACCAACGACGTCTACGTCTATTCGTATCCCGACGGTACGCCGATCGACACGCTCACGGGATTTAACTCGCCGGTGCGTGACTGCTCGGACGCATCGGGCGACGTCTATATCACTAACACCGAATCTGAAGAAATTCTGGAGTACGCCCACGGCGGCGAGGAACCGATTGCGACCTTCAAAGACCCCGGTTATTTGCCGTGGGATTGCAGCGCGGATCCAACCACCGGAGCGCTCGCGGCGACGGCGTATGGAACCTCGCCTTCCAATAGGGGCAGCGTAGCGATCTTCGCAGGCAATTCCGACCTACCGAAGCTTTATCAGGCTCGAGGCGTTCAAGCATACCTCTTTTGCGCCTACGATGAGCAAGGGAATCTCTTCGTCGACGGGCTCGACGGGAGATACAACTTCGTGCTGATCGAGCTGCGCAAAGGCGCCAAGAAATTCGATCGAATCGCGATTCGCGAACACTTCGCCGGTTTGGGAGGCCTCCAGTGGGACGGCCGATACCTGGCGATCGGCGACGGGAGTTCCGCGATCTACGATTTCGCCATCAAGCGCAAGAAGGCGCGGCGCACCCACGTCGTCGCGCTTAAAGGTGCCATCGACGTCGCCCAGTTTTGGATTGACGGCGCTACGCTCATTGCGCCCGACGGTCCCAACGGCGCCAACCACGACGCCGGCTTCTGGAAGTATCCGAAAGGTGGAAAGCCGATCAAACTCATCGGGAAAGGGGTCCTCCAGAATCCGAGCGGCGCGACCGTAAGCGTCGCCCAGTAGAAAGCCGATGAAGCTACCCTTCTACCACGTCGACGCATTCACGCACCGGGCATTCGGCGGAAATCCCGCTGCGGTCGTGCCGCTGCAACGCTGGCTCGAGGACCGAACGCTTCTCGCGATCGCCGGGGAGCAGAATCTTCCGGCGACCGCGTTCTTCGTGCCGCGGGGGGACGATTTTGAAATTCGCTGGTTCGCCCCGGCCGGAGAGCTGGAGTTGTGCGGGCACGCGACGTTAGCAGCCGGGTACGCGCTCATGCATCGACTGCACGCCGGCCGCAGCCGCGTCGATTTCGCCGCGCGCTCGGGAAATCTACGCGCGGAGCGTGAGGGCGAGCGAATCGCGCTGGAGTTTCCAGCGATGCGACCGGAAAGAGAATGCGAGCACGACGCGGTCGCGGCTGCAATCGGCATTCGCCCGAGGGAAGTGTGGGAGGCCGCCGGCGCGCGCGGAATGGCGGTGCTCGACGATCCTAGCCAAGTGCGCGATCTTCGGCCCGATTTCGCGGCGATCGCGGCGCTGCCGTTCTCCGCGCTCATCGTCACGGCGCACGGCTTCGACGGCGATTGCGATTTCGTGTCGCGCAACTTTGTGCCCAAGCACGGGATCGCCGAAGATTATGTCACCGGCTCCGCGCACTGCGTCCTGACGCCGTATTGGGCGGGCATATTGGCCAAGCCGCGCCTCTTCGCTCGCCAGCTCTCGGCACGCGGCGGCGAGCTTTGGCTCGAGGATTGCGGCGGTCGCGTGCGCATCGCCGGCGAATGTGTTGCGGTCGCGGAAGGTACGTTGACGATTCCGACGAGCTAGAGCGGCGCTAACGCGCGCAAGACCGTCGAATATGAGGTCTCGAACGCAAGCTCCGCAACCGCACGCTGCGCGTCGTTGAGCGTTGCCGAAAAGCAAATGTTCGTCCCACGGCGTGTGGTCAGCATGGTCGTCATGTTGATCACGCCGGTATCCGAGCCGCCTTTGTACGCGACGTGCCGGAATTGGGCAGGATCCGCAAGTCCAGGATTGATCGACATCAACGGCAGGTCGGCGACTCGCTCCATGAGCGTGCAGAGCTGCCGCACGCTGTAGTGCCACTCGATCGAAGTCAGCGGCGAGCTGCTCAGTTGCCCGATGCTGGGAAGCGCGCGCGCATCGGCGCGCTCGACGACGGCGCGTCGCGCTGCCGGCGTTGCCGCGGCAAGGTAGGCGCCGCGCAGGTCGGCACTCGCGTCCGAATGGAGCACGAACATTTCGCGCGTCGTTAGAAATGGATCGTTACCGAAAGCGTAGGGACGCAAAGCGTCGCTGCCGACGATGTGGATCAATGCATCGGCGGCGGTGTTGTCGCTGATGGAGATCATCTCGCCGGCATAGCTTGCGATCGTAATCGGCGTACCGGCTGGCCATTTCTGCAAAACGCCTGACGGCGCGCTCTTCCAGCGCTCTTCAAGCGGCACGACGTCGCTCCAATGCCGCCGTCGAAGTGCAATCTGGTCGTGCACCGCATTGATCACGGCGAGTTTGAACGCCGAGCCGACCGCGAGCGGCTCAGTTGGATTGAGAGCCGCTCGTTCGGAGCGGCTCTCAACGGCAATCACGTACGATAGGGTGCCCCTCTGTTCTCGAAAGGCTCGCAGCGTATCGTCGAGCGAGCCCGACGTCACGACCGGGGGCCGAAAGAGCAGTCCGTCGATTTTTGCGTCGGCATCGAGATGGATGAGGACGTCGTCGCTGCCCTTTGCAAAGTGCGCAACGAACTTGTCCGCAGTAAGCTCGACGCTTTGATACGGGCCCAGCTGCTTGAGCAGCGACGCGATGACCTCGTCGACCTTGCTCGCCGGGATCTGATCGAGAAACGCTTGGCTGAACCACGCCGGATCAGCATGGCCCGTACGGAGCATCGTGTCGATCCGGCTTTGGGCAAGCGCAATCGAAGGCGAAACCGTCGGCGCCGGGCTCGGCGAAACCGCCCCCACCAATCCCACGGCCAACGCGAGGGCGACTAAACGCATTATCCGTGGTGCGCGGCGGAGTCTTTGGTCAGTTTGAGCTCGATGACGTCGTTGCTATAGACGCTGCGCATCGGGATGTGCGTGCGAACGTCGCTCACGATGCCCGTAATTTTAGCGACGGGATCGTAGACGATTCGCTGTTTCGATTTGGCCTTCAAATACGTGCCGCCTTGCTGATTCAACGTACCTTCAGCTTGAATCAAGACGAGATGGCCCGCATTCTTGATGGGACCCTTTCCTTGGTAATGATAGCTGCACTTCCACGTGTTCGGCTGACCGGCGAACCCGGAAGCGCCGGGAATGATCGCGGCGTAAAACTCGAAGCTGTGCGACCAACTCGACGTCGCCGAGGCGTTGAGCTTCGCGAAATAGTCGTGTGCGAGCAGCGGGAAGATCGTGAGCTGAAGCGGGGAGACCGAATACGGTGCCTGCGAGCACTTCACGCTGCCGTTTGCGTAGAGCTCACAGGTGTTCGTGGCGCGCGGACGGACGGTGTTCCACCAATGATCGGTACCGCTGATCGTCACGCCGCCGTCGCTCGCGGGAGTGATGTCGATCGTGGTCGTTCCGGTGCCGTTTCCGGACGACGCAACCGGGGTGTTGTAACCGAACTGATAGACGAGATGACGCGTCATGGGCGCGGCCGCCGGCGGCGACGCTTGCCCAGTCAGCATGAAGAAAGCCGCGAGGAGCGGCACTAGCGTTTTCACTGCGATGCACCTCCAAAACGTCCGAACGCTTCGGCAGAGAACGTTGTGAGCGCCTGCTCGATGTCGCCGATCAGATCCCGCGTCGATTCCAAACCGATGCTCAGGCGCACGAGCCGATGGTCGTAGTGCGGTCGTCCCGTACCCGAGATCGTGTACGCCACGGCGAGGCTCGTCGTCCCTGCCCAACTGTAACCGACCTCGAAGAGCCGCAGGGCATCGACAAAGGAGAGAACCTGCTCGCGCGTCGGCCCGGGCTTGAACACGAAAGAGAAGACACCCGAAGAACCGCTGAAATCGCGTTTCCAAAATTCGTGACCGGGAC
>DASXGO010000187.1:0-4019 GCA_036489055.1 Candidatus Cybelea sp.
GACCGGCGGAATTTACTACGGCGTTCCGAAGGAGCTGCGGCGCGTCGACGGCATCGACGAGGCGGTGGACACGATGATCTATCGCGTGCCGGAGATCGAACGCATCGCTCGGATTGCTTTCGAACTCGCGCGCACCCGAAACAACCGTCTTACATCGGTCGATAAGCAGAACATTCTCGAGACGTCGCGTCTCTGGCGGCGCGTCGTAACCGAGATCGCGCGCGAATATCCCGGGGTCGCGGTCGAACATCTGCTCGTCGATACGGCGGCGATGCAGCTCGTGCAGCGTCCGCGCGACTTCGACGTCGTCGTCACCGAGAATATGTTCGGCGACATTCTCTCCGACGAGGCCGCGATATTGACCGGCTCGATCGGGACTCTGCCGAGCGCGAGCCTCGGCACGCGGGGATCTCCGAAGCGCCGCTTCGGGCTCTACGAGCCGATCGGCGGCACCGCGCCGGCGATCGCCGGCCGAAACGAGGCGAATCCTACGGCGTCGATCCTCTCCGCGGCTATGCTGCTGCGCCACTCGCTCGACGACGACTCGAACGCATCCCGAATCGAGCGCGCGGTCGAGCGTACCTATGCCGACGGACTGCGCACGGCGGAGCTTGCAGGATCGGCTCGCGCGCTTTCCACCACGGCCTTCACCGATGCGGTCAGGGAGCGCCTGTAAAGCCTCGCGCTAGCTAGACCTTTGTCGTTTTCGTCGCGACTTTGCGTCCGATGAAGTCGATAAATCGCACGTGAAGCACGGCGTGCTGGTGCGGATGCGCGGCGATCCACGCTGCGCGCCAACGCGCCAACGCGTCCCGCTGGATTGCGGCGATCGTCTCGTCGTCGGTTTCGATATATTGTTGAAGGTCGACGCTCACGATTAGCGTCGACTGCGGGCGCACGTCGAATCCCATGACGACGTCGGAGTATTGCCGCTTGAGCGGCATCATTGCGGCAATCTCCGCGTCGGCCGTCTGCTGGTTTGCAGCCGGTCCGCTGCACGCCGAAATCAGCAGGGCGAAGGCGGCACTGGAGGCTAGACGCACCACGTTCATCGCATCGAAACGATTCGGCTACGGCGGGCGGGTACCATGCGGTCGTGGATGGTATTGCATGGGCGGCAAGCGCGATGGTCGCCGCGCGAACGAGGCTCGAGGTTGCGACCACGAATCTTTCCAACGTCTCAAGCGACGGCTTTCGCCGCATCGCCGCGCGCGGTGCGCTGACACCGGCCGGCGTGTCGATATCGCGCTCTCGCGAGCCGGCGCCGGCGCCGGGAATGCCCAACGGAGTCGACGCAATCGCCGAAATGATCGACGTGCTTGCTGCCGAGCGCTCTTTCGAAAGCGCCCAAAAGGCCGTCGCTGCGATCGACCAAGCGCGTCAGAAATCCGCGGAAGCGGCGCGGATACAGTAGGATCACGATGGATCGAGCACTCTTCGCCGCTGCGAGCGGAATGGCCGCGCAGCAGCGCAATCTCGAAACGATCGCCGACAATCTCGCCAACGCCGGCGTCGTAGGCTTCAAAGGTTCCGCGCAGCACTTCGCCGAGCTGATTGCGCCCGGACGCGGCGGATTCGGAACGGTGGCGCTCGGAGCGCGCGTCTTCTTCACGCAGGGAAAGCTCGCGCGCAGCGCCGGGCCCTTCGACGTCGCGATCGAAGGCCCGGGTTTTTTCACCGTCACGGACGCTCACGGCCGGCACTTTTATACGCGCGACGGTCAATTTTCGCGTGCGTCGGACGGAACGTTGCGCGACGGGCACGAGCTGCGGCTCGACGGCGTGCGAATCCCCGCCGATGCGCTGGCCGCGACCGTTCTCGCCGACGGCACCGTGCAGGCGACGTTCGCGAAGAGCCCGGCGCATGCAGTGGGCCGCATCCGGCTCGCCGAGTTCGCGGCGCCCGAGGCGCTGCACGCAGTCGACGGTACGCACTTTGCAGCAGCGCGTGGCTCCGGCGCGGTTCGAACGATTTCGCCCGGCGGCGACGATGGTCCGAAGCTTCGCTTCGGCATGTTGGAAGAGTCGAACGTCACCATCATCGAGGCAATGATGCAAATTCTCACCGCGCAGCGGGCGTACGAAGCGAACGCGAAAGGCGTGCAGGCTGCCGACGAGATGCTGCGCATCGCGAACAACCTGCAGCGAGCGTAGTCAGCGGCTCAGTTGAACCTTCAACTCGGGCGCCGGGCCTCTCTGTACTTCCACTTCGTCCTCGCCCAACGCGTCGAGCATCGCGCGAATTCGTTCGAGTTGGGGATGCACCAGAGTAAGTGAAGCGAGGGTCAGCGTCGGCGGCAACGACGTTGCCGGACTCGCGCCGTCGCCCCAGTCGATGTAAAACGGAAGCACGTCGTAGCGGTTTGCCCATGGATTGGTCATGGTCCAGGAAAAGGTGCTGCCGTCAGGCCGGCGGCGCGACATCGTTCGTATTTCTCCGAGGTCCAACCCGGCCGCGTGGGCAATTGCCACCGTTGCTTCGAGCGGACGTGCTGCCCGAGCACACCAGGCCACAAATCGCGGTACGGACGTAGTATCGAGTCCAAACGGACGATCGGCCGGCGCGACGTCCTGATCGTAGTCGATTCCCATAACCTCCAAATACGCCGGCGAGCGTAAGCCGATCAGCGCGTTCCTCGTGCCGATTCCGCGGTGACTTCCGCCGGGTACCGCAGCGACGCCGTATTCGTCGGCAAACGTTCGAATGCCGCGCTCGAGGTCGGGATCCACGTAGATGACGTGATCGATCAAGTGTGGCGTATTCGCGGGGCGTGGAAGCCGGCCTTTGACACGTAATCCCACGATGACGAAACGGCAATAAGAACCTCGTAGCATTCTCGATATGAGCGTGGATAGCGGCGTCGCGCAGCGCGCCGGGCAGATGATCGAGGCGATGCTGCTCGCGCCGATGCTGCGGCCGATGATCGCTGGGATGAGCGTCCTGGGTGACTACGAGCTCAATTTGCTCGCCGGCGAGCTGGCGCGTCACGACGGCCGCGGCTTCGCGCAACTCATCGCACGCCGCCTGGAGGGCGCGTCGTGAGCGATCCGGAGGTGCGCGAGGACGCCGTGCGCTCGTTGCTGCCGCTGGTTCGCAAGGCCGCACGCCGTTTGAAACGGCTCGTCCCATCGCTCGACGTCGACGATCTCGTCGGCGATGGTTGCGTAGGGCTCATTCGCGCCGTGGATTCGTTCGATCCGGCGCGCGGGCCGCAAATCGCCGAGTATGCGCGGCGACTCGTCGTCGGTGCGATGCTCAACGGCATCAGACGTATGGATCCCGTCTCCGAACGTGCGCGGCGAATCGTACGCGAGGGTGAGAATCAGCGGTATGCACTCGCTGCGGAGCGGGGCAGCGTGCCGAGCGGGGCCGAGATGGACCGGCGCTCCCCCGGCTATCGGCGCGCGATTGCGGCGGCATACCGCGGACAGCCGCTCTCGCTCGACGCTCCGCTCCCACGAGGCGAGTCGCTGGCCTACGATTGGAGCGACGATCCGGCGCGTATCGTCGAACGCCGGTTAGAACGGGCGCGCCTGACCGAGTTGATAGCCGCGCTGCCCGACCGGCAACGCGACCTCGTGCTGATGCATTACTTTAACGAAACGTCGTTGCGCGCGATCGGCAAGCGGCTCGCGATCTCGCCGCAGCGCGCATCGCAGCTGCATACCAGTGCGCTGACGAAGTTGAAGCGCCGGGTTCATGCTCCGGCGCCTTGAGGTTGATGACCCCAACGCAACCCTTTCCGCCCAGATCGGGGCGACCGCATCTGAGGGGATTGCACCGGTCGTCCCCGAGGCTGAGCTCGAGACGTCGCTCTCGCCGCACGATCGGCCGCGATGGGTCAGGGACGCAGTTGCAGTCTCACAGCGAGCGCGCGAGCTCATGGCACGGCTTCGCCCGGTCGCGGTGCGCGTGCTCAGCTTCTGGGATCACGGAATGCGCGCGATTGTCGTCGGCGAGTGCTGCGTGCGGGTCGACGCGAGCGGCTCTTATCGAATCGACACTTAACCGGTCTTGTT
>DASXGO010000203.1:0-2860 GCA_036489055.1 Candidatus Cybelea sp.
TTCGGCGACGCAAGGGACGTTTCTATCAAGAAGAGATTCCGGAGCGGGCGGTTGCGCCGATCGAGGACTACGTCGAGGCGCATCTGAGCGAACCGGTCTCCAAAGCACTTGCCAGCCTGACGCCCGAACAACGCAAGATCGTCCTGCTGGCCGACGTGGAGGGGTGCAGTTATCAGGAGATCGGTCAGATCGTCGGGTGTTCGGTGGGTACGGTACGCTCGCGGCTTCACCGCGCGCGAGGTCAGTTACGGAATCTCGTCAATTCTTATATGAAATCGTCATCATGAATGAAACGCATCCGAGCTTAGAACGCATCGTCGAGTACCTCCATGGGGAGCTTTCGCCCCAGGAGGATGCGGTGATCTATGCCCATTTGGCAACGTGCCCCGAATGCGACGCCAAGCGTACCGAAGAGCTTGCGATCACCGACGCTCTGAGGGCGTACGCTCGCTCCACCGAACGCGAGATGCCGCCGGGGTTGGCGACGCGGATTCGGAGTACGGCGTCGCAAACACGTCAGGGAACGTGGCAACGGTTCCTCGAGGGATTGCGCCCGGTGGTGTTGCTTCCGGCGGCAGCGGTCGTGGCGCTCGCGATTTTTATCGGGTATAACGCCCGGCACCGTGCGCCGGCCCCAACGCCGATCGAGGCAGCGTACTACGTAAACAATCACGCCGCAATGGCAGCAGGTACGCCGTTCGGCGACGCCGCGCCGCCGATTACTTTGGCTTCGGACAATGCGACGCGCTAGCATTCTGTGCGCGGTCTTGCTCGCCGTCGCAGGTCTGGCATTTGCTTCGGCCACCGAAAATCCCGACCCGATCGTCGCGGCGGCGATTGCGGCGCCGGGAAAGGTTTCCTACGTCGGCGTCGTTCAAGTCGTTCAGTTTGGGGGCAACGCCGCCGCAGCGAACGTCTATCGCATCGAGCACCGCGCGCCCGATTTAACGCGTCGTGACTACGAGTCTCCCGCGACGCTCGCCGGCGATACGGTCGTGTCGAGAGGCGATTTAACCTTTTCGCTCGATTCGCCGCGACATCGGATCATCGAAGCTCGAAACGCCGCAATCGGCTACCGTCTCACGCACGGCCCCGAATACGCGCTGTTGATGAAGAATTACCGTGTCATGCCCAAGGGCGACGACAGCGTCGCCGGAAGGCATACGGTCGACGTTGCGCTGATCAATAAATACAGCCGTAGGATGACGGTGCTCGTGCGCGTCGATACCGAAAGCAAGATCGCGCTGGATCGCGAAGAGTTCGGCCCCAGCGGCGCCCTCGTCAGCGAGACACGTTTCGAAGAGATTCACTACCCCGCCGACGTCACGGCGGCCGATTTCTCGCTGCCGAAGAACTTCGCCGTCGTGCGGGATCCCACGCTCGAAGAGACCCCCGAGTCGCCCGATGCGGTGGTCGCCTCAGCCGGATTCGCTGCGCGGGCTCCGCGCGAGCTTGCAGACGGCTTCGCTCCGGTTGAGGGCGATTTCAACGAGGTCCATGGAGTGCGTATGCTTCATCTGCTCTACTCCGACGGCGTTCGGACGTTCTCGCTCTTCGAAAGCACGAAGCGGTCCAAGCTTGAAAGCGCAGAGACACAAGCCCAGTCGATGCGGATCGGCAGCCACGACGCGGAGTATCTCGAGCACAGCGCCGACGGCGTGCTTTCATGGAGCGACGGCAGCCTGCAGTATACGTTGGTCGGCGAGGTGGGGCTAATCGATCTTCCCCACCTCGCCGTAGCGATTACGCCTTAGATCTGAGGTCCTTCAGAGCCTGATATTCGCCGTGAAGTAGAACTGGATCGGCGTTTTATACGTACCGTTCAACGCCGAGACGATCGCCGGCCCCAATTGCGGCTCGTATGGGAACCGCCGGAACGGTTGGATTCGCGATCCTGGAAAACCAGGCGGATTGATGATCGCGCCCGGCGTCCCTAAAGGAGCGACCGGGTAGACCGTTCCCTGCAGGTTGCTGTATCCGCAGATGTTCCCGTCGGCGAACGTCCACGGGGTTTGCGAGCCACCCCAGCAGTAGTTCACGATGTTGACGAGCTGACCGACCAGCTGAATCTGCGGGCTCACGTCATACGAGAGCTGCAAGTTGGCGATCAACTCATTCGGTTGCGTAAAGGCACCGATCGGGTCGAAGACGCCGGTGAACGGATTGGGGATATTGACGACGCCCGTACACGATGAGGCATCGTAACGATCGCCAAAGCCCTTGAGCGGCGAGCAGACCGATCCTGGTGCGCTCGGGTTTGGCGCTCCGATACTCGCCGGGTTGATTCCACCCTCCGTAATCGGGATGCCGTACTTGCCGCCGCCTTGGAACTGCAGCGACGGCGTAATCGCGTACTTCTGGTGGCGGTAGTTCAGCACCAGCGTTCCAACGTACGGCGAGCCGAAGCCTTGCGCGGCAAGTCCGAGTGAACCCGGGAACGTGTCGTACGTTGGGAAGTTCTGGCCGGTATTGATCAGCGATTGCGGCGGCGAGTCCCAGTACGGATTCGCGATATCGCCGTGCGGGCAGCCGCCGCCGGGAAGTGCGTTCACCGGAGCGCCGTAGCTCGTGTAGCACGGCTTGGCGGTCAGGCCATTGGTCGGCAGGGTCCCGCACATCGTGTTGAGCGCGCCCGGATGGTTTGCGCAGTACTTCGTGTACGCATTATATTGCGCGATCGAATTGTTGATCGGCGCGAGCACCGTCGTGCCGGAAGAGCCCGCGGCGATCGGTCCGTAGTGAACGTAGGAGTTGGTGTATGCAAACGACATCAAGCCCGAAATGCCGTCACGCGAGAAGTCGCCTTTTTGCATTTGGAACTCGAGGCCTTCGCTACGCTGGCTGCCGACGTTCAATCCGG
>DASXGO010000212.1:0-8381 GCA_036489055.1 Candidatus Cybelea sp.
GAGAGCGCAGCCCGGCACGTAAAAATCACTCCCGGCGCGAACCGTAAGGGCAACGGAAGGATCGTCATCCGTTGGTAAGTCTGCCGGTTGCTTGGACTGGTGACGGCGGGCATTGCGGGGCGGAAGCCCAGTGTGTTAGCATGAGACTTCCGAACGGACCGGCGGTCCGTTTTATTCATGTTGTGGTAGACTGATGGCAAAGAAAGAAACACGAGTAATGGTGGTCCTAGCCTGCACGCAGTGCAAGCGCCGCAATTACAACACGCAAAAGAACAAGGCGAAGACAACGGACCGGCTGGAGCTCAGCAAATATTGCCGCTTCTGCCGCTGCCACAAGCCGCACCGCGAAACCCGATAATGGGAATGGAGGGCGGTAGCTCAATTGGTAGAGTCCTGGTCTCCAAAACCAGTTGTTGCAGGTTCGAGTCCTGTCCGCCCTGCCAGTCTTCGGAAATGAACCTTTGGTGAACGAACAGCAAAAGAAAACGGCCCAAGCGCTCGCGGGAGGCGACTTCTTCCGCGGCGTCGTCGCAGAGCTCCGGCGCGTCACGTGGCCGACTCGCGAGGAATGGATCTCGGCGACGATCTTGACGATCGCGCTCGTGGTCGGGATCGGCTTTTTCACGTTCGTCCTCGACCAGCTCTTCGGCTGGCTCTTCAACGTGATCCATCCCGTAACGCAAGGGGCAATTCAGTAACAGAACCCGCCATGTACGATATCGAACATCAAGAGTCCGGAGCCGGCCCGGCCGAGCCGGTTACCGACGAATCCATTATTGACGACACCCTCATGAGCGATCCCGACGGAGCCGTCGAGGAGCCGCCTACCGAGGAGTCCGCCGTCGACCGACTCGTTGCCGAGCAATCTGCCGCCGAGGAAGTCGTTTTGGAGGAATCTATCGCCGAGGAAGCCGTCGTCGACGAGATCAGCGCTGAGGAAACCGAAGCACCCATCGAGGGTACGTCGGCGCCGCGCAAGGACAATCGCAACTGGTTCGTCGTCCACACCTATTCCGGTTACGAGAACAAGGTCAAGGCGAATCTCGAACGTCGCATCCATTCGATGGGCATGCAAGATAAGATCTTCCGCGTGCTGGTCCCGATGGAAGACGAAGTCGAGTTCAAGGACGGCAAGCGCAAGATCACGCCCAAGAAAGTCTTCCCGGGCTACGTCCTGGTCGAAATGATCATGGACGACCAGTCCTGGTATGTCGTGCGCAACACGCAAGGCGTAACGGGATTCGTCGGCAGTCCGGGCCCGGGCGAGAAGCCGGTGCCGCTGCAGGATAAGGAAGTCAAAACGATCCTCAAGCAGATGGGCATCGAAGCGCCGAAACTGAAGATCGACTTCAAGAAGGGCGATCGCGTCAAGGTGACGTCCGGACCGTTCTTCGATTTCACCGGCGTCGTGGACGAAATCGCGCCGGAGAAAGAACGCTTGCGCGCGCTGATCTCGATCTTCGGGCGCGAGACGCCGGTCGAGTTGGAGTTCTTCCAGGTGGAGAAAGTTTAATAGCGAGTCACCCTTCGCCCCTCGACTCCGCTCGGGGTGACGCAGCTCAGGGTGACAAGGGACCTCGCCGAACGCTGACCCCGACGTTCGGCCGATAGTTAGGGGGAGAAACGTGTTTCGAACAGGAGAACAATCGTGGCTAAAAAGGTCGTAGGCAAGATCGGCTTGCAAATTCCCGCCGGCAAAGCGACTCCGGCGCCTCCCATCGGCCCGGCCCTCGGACCGTACTCGCTCAACATCATGGATTTTTGTAAGCAGTACAACGAGCGCACGAACTCGCAGGCCGGCATGATCATTCCGGTCGAGATCACGGTTTACGAAGACCGGACGTTTACGTTTATCACCAAGACGCCGCCGGCGTCATTTCTCATCAAACAAGCGCTCAATCTCGAGTCGGGCAGCAAAGAGCCGAACCGCAACAAGGTCGGCCGGCTGACGCAAAAGCAGCTCGAGGATATTGCGAAAGTCAAGATGCCGGACATCAACGCCAACGATATCGACGCGGCCAAGAAGATCGTCGCCGGAACGGCGCGCTCGATGGGCGTCGAGGTGGAGGCGTAACATGCCGCAGCATCACGGAAAGCGATTCAAAGCGGTCGCCGGGAGTTTCGATCGCCGCAAACTGTTTTCGACGCCCGAAGCGGTGACGATCGTCAAGCGCAACGCGAACGCGAAGTTCAACGAGACGGTCGAGGCGCACGTGCGGCTCGGCGTCGACCCGAAGAAGAGCGATCAAAGCGTGCGCGGCACGGTGCTGCTTCCGCACGGTACCGGGCGGACGGTCCGAGTCATTGCCTTTGCCAAGGGCGACAACGCGAAGGCCGCTCAGGAAGCCGGCGCCGACATCGTCGGCGACCAGGACCTCATCGATCGCGTTAAGGGCGGCTTCACCGAGTTCGACGTAACCGTCGCAACGCCGGACATGATGGCGCAAGTCGGTAAAGAGCTAGGGCGTATCCTCGCGCAAAAGATGCCGAATCCTAAAGCCGGCACGGTGACGCCGAATATCGGCAACGCCATTCGCGACATCAAGGCCGGCAAGGTCGAGTTCCGACTCGATAAAAGCGGCATCATTCACACGATCGTCGGCAAAGCGAACTTCGAAGAGGGCCATCTCATCGAAAACATCACGACGCTGCTCGACGCGATCATGCGCGCCAAACCGGCGGCGGCGAAGGGAACCTATCTGCGCAGCGTTACGCTTGCAAGCACGATGGGTCCGGGCGTCAAGGTTGATCCGAATAGGGTGAAGGCAACGGCTTGACGAGCGGGTCATCCTTCGACACGCTCAGGATGACAGCGACACGCTCAGGATGACAACTTGACGGCTTAGCGGAGAGTCAGCCTTCGACACGCTCAGGATGACAAGGGGCGCGACGTAGAGCTTCGCGTTAGTGATGAAAGGCCGGTAGCGACGGCTTGAGGATCATCAGCACGAACGCGATGATCGGAAACGCCAGCGCAATCGTGCCCCAGAACGTCCAGCCCTTGGAAAATTCGTCGTACTCTTGAAAATTGCCGGCGTGCGCGGCGAACGAGATTTTTCGCTGCGCGCGTGACAGCGGTCCGAAGGCGAGCCCCGACAGAACGAAAGCGATGATTCCCCAGAGCAGCCATCCGGTCCAAAGCATCGGGATGCGGCCCACAATCGCCATTCCGATTCCGCCCGCGAGCAGAAGCAATATGCCCGGTATCGTGAAGACCCTATCTGCCGCAATGATGCCGTCCATCGTGCTTGCCATGATTGCCGCGTTGCCGGTGCGATCGGCAAAGCTCTTCCAGAAGACGCCGATGGTAATGTTGCCTAAGAAAAGCACGACGCCGGTGATGTGGATGAGTTTGAGAATCAAGTACAGCAAGCGTGGGCTCCTCCGAATCCGGATTTTATAGTACTTTCGCACTAGTGTCGCACAGTTCGTGCAACGGTGCAAAGAGTGCGTTGTCAAACCTAGGCTCGTCCTGTTATGATTTCGGTCACACGAGCCGACGGCGTACGCGTTAAGATTTAGGGCCAATAGTTAGGCCCCGGTCGCAAGAAGAAGAGACGGAGCTCGCCACGGCGAGCTCCGTCGGCTTTTGACGAGCTAAAGGAACGTCACAACGCCGCTGGTGACGTCGTAGGTTGCGCCGGAGACGGCTACGCGACCTGACTCCACTGGCTCGGCAACGATCTTTGAGCGCGATGCGATCGCTGTCGCGTTAAGCGCGACGTTCTGCGCGATCGCGTTTTCGAGCCAGTCGCCGGGCAAGTTGCGCGCAGCGCGCACTGCCGGCGCCATAGCCTCGACGATACCCTGGATGTGTTCGCGCTGCCGCGTTCCGTCGCGCACAAACGCAAGCCCGGCCGTCACGGCACCACAGCGCGCATGCCCGAGAACCACGACGAGCGGTACCTCGAGTCTTTCGACGGCAAACTCGAGAGAGCCGAGATTGTCGTCATTGATGAAATTACCGGCGACCCGTACGACGAAGATCTTGCCGGGCACTTGATCGAAGATCGTTTCGATCGGAACGCGCGAATCCGAGCAGCCCAAAACGGCGGCGAAGGGGCTCTGGTCGCCGGCAAAATCCCGGACGCGGTGCCCATATGGCTCCGTTGCCGGCGCCCCGGCCACAAAGCGCGCGTTCCCGGCCTTGAGGAGAAAGAGTGCGTCGGCGGGGGTCACTGGAGAGTTCACGACGAGCAGACGGCTTCTTGTAAGAACGCTTGCATCCTCGCGCCGCGTGTGGTAGTCTAGCCGACGGCTCCCAAGACCGTAGCCGGCCGCAAGGCCTTAATATTCGACTACCGAGGACGCAATTTCGGAGAAGTTTTCCGCGGCAGCGCTGCGGGCTTTGTTTGAATGAAGCGCCTCGACGGGGCGCTTTTTTATCGCACATCGCCGACTGGAAATCGTAAACGTATGCCGACCGCCCGAAAAGAAGCCAGCGTCAGCGAGCTCGCCGAGAAACTCGCCGGCGCAAAGAACCTGTTTCTAACCGACTACGCCGGATTGACCGTCGGCGAGATCACAAAGCTCCGCGCCGAGCTGCGTAAGGACGGAAACACGTACTCGGTCGTCAAGAACACGCTCTTTCGAATTGCGGCGGGAGATCTCGCCGGTCAGCTCGATAGTTTTCTCGCCGGTCCCACCGGCATCGTCTTCGCCGGCGCCGATCCCGTTGGTCCCGCCAAGGCGCTCAAGACGTTCAGCGACACGGTCAAGCGCGTCAAAGTCAAAGCCGCCTATATCGACGGCCAAATCGTCGACGCCGCGCAGGTCGAGAAGCTCGCGAAGCTTCCGCCCAAACTCGAACTTATTGCAAGCCTCGTCGGTACGCTTGCCGGTCCCCTTCGCGGGCTCGTCACGGTCCTCTCAGGTAATCAGAGCGGTCTCGTGCGCGTGCTCAATGCGATCCGAGAGCAAAAAGCCGGCGCACTCCCAACCGCTTAGTTAGAAGGATAACGACGTATCATGGCACTTGCCGAACTCATCGAACAAATCGATAAACTCACGGTTCTCGAGCTCGCCGACCTCGTGAAGCAGCTCGAAGAGAAATACGGCGTCTCCGCCGCCGCGCCGGTCGCGATGATGGCGGCCGCGCCGGGTGCCGGAGCGGCCGCGCCTGAAGCCGAGAAGACCGAGTTTGACGTCATTCTCAGCGAAATCGGCGCGGAAAAGATCAAGGTCATCAAGGCCGTCCGCGAGCTCACGAGCCTCGGACTTACCGAAGCGAAAGCATTCGTCGAAAGTGCGCCTAAGGCAGTCAAGGAAGGCGTGACTAAAGACGAGGCCGAGCAGGTGAAGAAGAAGCTCGAGGAAGCCGGCGCCAAAGTCGAGATCAAGTAACGCCGCACTCCGACCAAACCGTCCCGGCCTGGGCGCAGCTGCTGCCGCTCGTGGTAGTGGCAGTGCTCTTGACTATTCGCTTATTACGTCCACAAAAGATCAGCGTGACTCGCATGTGGGTCACGCCGATCTTTCTCTGCTTGCTGACGGCGTGGGTGATCTATGCCAACGAGCTGATCAACCCCGCGCCGCCCTATGAGATCGCTATCGGCCTCGTGATCGGTGCGATCTGCGGCGTGCCGTTTGGGATCGTGCGCGGAATGCACACCGACGTTCGTCCAACCGAACGGCGCGGTGTCATGTATCTCGGCTCGTCGTGGATCACGCTGGTGATCTTTGTTGGGGCGTATGGCTTACGGTCCGGCGTGCGCGCAGTGATGCCCCACCACGGCAGCCTCGCCGGAACGGTCGGCGACGCACTGCTCGGCTTTGCGGTTGCGTTCATCGTGGCGAGCTATTACGTAATCTTTCGTAAGTACGAACGACTCGCCAACGCGGCGTAGCGCGTTAGGCCGACGTCTAAATTCGGAGCCTTGCCGGAGTCACTCCGGTCAAGCGCTTCATGCAGCGCGCCATGTGGCTTTGGTTTGCAAAACCGGCTTGCAGAGCGATTTCGCTCAGCGGCAATTGGTCGCGCGCGATGAGGCCGCTCGCGTATTCGACGCGCGTGCGAATAACGTACTGATGGACGGGCACGCCGGTAGACTCTTTGAAGAGCGCCTTGAAGTGCGATGCGCTCATCCCGGCGATGCCGGCAAGCTCGGCCAGCGAGAGCTCATGTGCGATGTGCTCGCGAATGTAATCGATGACGCGTTGGAGACGGCGGCGCGAAAGTCGTCCAGGCCATCGCGATGAAGTCGCCGGCGCGTACGACCGCAATAGGTGCGTAGCGAGCGCGATCCCGAGACTTTCGCCGTAGAGGCGGCCCAGCGGCTCCGGTGATTCGAGTTCCGCCTTGGCAGCCCAGCCGATGTGTTCGATGCGCGGATCGCGCACGTGCAGCTGAGGCGCCACGGTCGCGCGGGCGGGGTCGACGTGCATCGCTTCCGCAACCGAGTGCATTAAAACGGGACTGAGATACATCGAGAGCTTGATCGTCGCAGACTCAGTCTCCCAAACGCGCGGCACGCCGGGCGGAACGATCTTGACGTCCCCGGGTACTTGCAGGCGGCGCAGGGTTTCGCCGTTGCAACGGCTGGTAACCAGGAGCGGACGTCCGACTTGCATGCTGACGTTGTAGCGCACGAACTGCTGTTGTGAAAATCCGGCGGACGCCTCGTACAGGAACGCCTCGAAGCCGTCCCAGTTGCGGCCCGTACTGCTCGCGCGAACGCTGAAAGCCATTTCACGATCCTCGCGGCGGCTCCACGTGCGTTCTTCCCACATAAGAGAATTGAGCATAACGCACGGGAGCCGCAGCTTGTGACTTGTGACTATGGTAAGATCGGCCGCTGCAGCCGATGCGGTAATTTGGGAGGCTGCCGCGCTGCGCCGGAGCGCCGCGTCGAGGCGCTGCTTCCTGGGGTAGCCATGAATCCCGGGAGGGTCGCACACGAGCTGCCGGAGAGCGTGCACGCGCCGCCGGCAATAACGCCTTGATCGTTGATGTCGTTGGCAAAAAGGAGATAGAGCGCCGAGCTCGGTCCGATGAGGGAATTGAGATCGGTCATTGTGCCATTTTCGTAGATGAACGCGCGCGACGTCGAGAAACCGGCGCCGTACGAAACGCCGACGATAACGCCGGAGTCGTTGATCCCGAGCGCTTCGCTGTAGGCATCGCCCGGCAGCGTGCCGAGATCTTGCATCGCGCTTTGCTTCGTCCAGAGAAACGCGTGAAAATTCGGCGTTCCGGTCGAGTCACCGGAAAGATCGGAGAAGCCGACGATCTCGCCGTCTTTGTTGATCGCCATCGGCGTGTTCCATGCGACACCGCCGAGAGTGCCGAGATCGACCGCCTTGTTGCCGTGCCACATAACGGCGTGTCGTGCGGTGAACCGGCCGACGGCCTGATCGCAGATTCCCGAGATGCCGACGACGACGCCACGGTCGTTGATCTCGGTCGCGGCACCATCCACATCGCCGCGCAAGGGGTGCAGTTCTTTGGCGTGCCGGCCATTGCCGTCATACCGTACTGCTTCGAATTGCAGCACCTGCGGTGGCGTGCAGGTTGAGTCGTGCTTACGCGTTTCAGCCCAGCCGACGATCGTGCCGTGCTCGTTCGCGCCGGCCGCGAAACCGTTATTTCCGCCTAACGTGGGTAATGCCGACATGTTGCCGTTCTGCCACGCGAAGCCGCGGCAGATATGGCCGCTCGGCGGCTGTGGGAAAAAGCCCTGCGCGCACGACCAGACCTCGCCGAGTCGCTGCTGCGCGCTCGTCTCCGAGATGCCGGAGATTATGCCTCGGTCGTTCTTAACGGGCCACTCGACGGCGCTGTTTGGTCCGCCCAACGTTCCCAAGTCGATCGGCGCGCCGCCGTTCTCCCAAAGCGCTGCGTGGATGTACGGGCTGGACGTCAGGCTCGATATGCCGCTCGTCCAGTTTTGATTGTTGATGCTATTTGCGCCCGCCGTAGAACCGCCGAGCGGAGCGAGTGCGACGACGGTATACTGCGACGACGGCATCGATTGCGATGGAAGCAGCGCGCCGGCTTGCGGCGAGCTGCTCGTGCTTACGTTCGGTCCGCAACCAGCCGGCAACGCGAGTGCCAGCGCGTACGCAACGAGATGGAACTTCATGATACGCCTCCATTCTGTGGTTGAATGGAGCGTATCAGCCGGAGTTAGCCGCCGTCGCTCACGTTCGGACGATGCTTGGTACGAACGGACGGTTTAGTGCAGGAAGGCGACAAGCAAGAGCGCGACGATGTTGAGCACCTTGATCATCGGGTTGATTGCGGGGCCGGCCGTATCTTTGTACGGATCGCCGACCGTATCGCCCGTGACCGCGGCCTGGTGGGCGATCGATCCTTTGCCGCCGTAGTGGCCGTCTTCGATGTACTTTTTGGCGTTGTCCCAGGCGCCGCCGCCCGAGGTCAT
>DASXGO010000132.1:0-1558 GCA_036489055.1 Candidatus Cybelea sp.
GCGTGTGCGCGAGGATTCCAAAGCCGTCGAAGCGGCTCGGCGGCGGAGCGGCATAGCGCACCCCCAAACTCACGGCAAAGACCGGTCCTCTTCCCGGCAATCGCGTGTTGTTGTCTAGATCTTGGGCGCGGTAAAGATTCGTTACGTCGAGCGTCGCGGCGTAGCCGTGCTGCACCGGCGTCGTGACGCCGAGCACGAGCCCTTGAACCGACGCGTGTCCGACATTCTCGGGAATATAGTACGGCGGCGGTGAGACGATGAGGTTCGAGCCGCTCGTCGTAAACCAGCCGAATCGTACGCCGCCCCAGAGCGTAGGCGCGACGAGCGTTGCGTCGCCGACGCGCGTTCGTTCGGGTGCCAAGTTTGGATTCGAAAACCCGGGATAGTAGAGCTCTTCGGCGGTGGGCGCGCGGAACGCCGTCGCTGCGTTGAGCTTGAGTTGGAAACCTTGACCAAACGGAACGATGCCGCCGATCGAAGGCGAGTAGGCGCCGCCGACGCCGCCGTCGCGCTCGCCGCGCAGACCCGCATAGAATTGTCCGCCGTTGGAACCGAACCACTGCGACTGCACGTACGCCGCCGTCTGCGCGTAGGCGTCGAAGATCGCGGCGTTATCGGCGGCTTGCGGCGAGCCGCCGCCCGTGCCTTGGTCGACGCGCGCGATGCCGCGCATCAAGTCGAAGCCGTAGACGAGCCGCTCGCCGGCGGTACTTACGACGTTGCGAAAACTCGCCATCCAGTGCTGATCGTAGAGCGTTTGCGCGTACGGCGGATTCGACGACATGCCGGGGCCCGGTGTCGGATACGCGGAGTTCGGACAGTTCGCGTCGACCGGCGTGTCGCACGTGTACGAAAGATTCTGCGACGATGCGCCGAGCTCGAGCGACGTCGTCGCGCGCGCGCCGTTGTGCGCGATCGCAAGTCGAGCGTTTCGGTTGACGTTGCTTTGCTCGCTCGTCGGCGAAAAGTAGCCGAGCTCGCCGGGAGCGCCGGCCAGCGCGCCGAGCAGGTCGCCCGAGAGCGTGAAATCGAGCGCGCCGATCGTATGGGCGTATCTGACTGCAAGCGCGGTCATTCCGGCCTGCGCGTTGCCGCGATTGGGAGCATTCTCGACCGAATAATCGTTTGTCGCGTACGTACGCTGGAACGAAAGGTAAGGAGTTTGGAACAAGTACGTCTGTTCGCCGAACGATCCGGTCGAAAGCGTCGCGTTCACCGGCCGCGGTTGCGCGGTGATGACGTTGATGACGCCGCCGATGGAGCCGGAGCCGTAGAGCGTCGAGCCGCCGCCTTCGACGATCTCGATCCGGTCGACGCCGGCGACCGCAAGCTGCTCGAGATTAATATCGTTGATCTGCGCGCCCGCGATCGGCAAGCCATCCATCAACACCAAAACTTGTGACGCGGAGCTCCCGCGAATTCCGACCGTCGCCGCAGCGCCGAACGCACCGTAGCGAATGACGTCGATGCCGGGAACGTTCGCAATCGCGTCGGCCACGGTACGATCGCCGTCGCGAGCAATCTGTGCTGCAGTGACGACGTAGGTCGTGCGCGCGGC
>DASXGO010000245.1:0-4353 GCA_036489055.1 Candidatus Cybelea sp.
GATATCGTGCGGGTCGGCTTTGAGCCACCGGGCGCAAAGACCACCACGTTCCCCTCGTTGACGATGAACTGATTGCCGACGAACAGCGATCCGTCGGGTCCATAGGCCACGCTGTCCGGCGTTACGGTACCCGAAGTTAGCGCCATGCTCTGGTCCCTGTACGGCGGCGGATAAAAGCGCACTGCCTGATTGCATTCGTCGGCGACGACGATGTCGCGATTCGCATCGAGCACCAAGCCCTCGAGAAAAGCTCCTTCGAGATCGTTGAGTGGTAAAATCTTGCCCTTCGAAGCATCGTGCGGAAATTCGACCACTGACGTGGCAGTGCCGTAGATCTGCGCGACGAAAATGTCGCGGTTGTCGTCGACGGCAACACCGTGGGGAACGTACACGTTGTCGGTCTTGGTCTGCGACGGCGTGAGTTTGCGGGGTGGAAAGATGGCGATCTCGCCTTCGGTCTGCCCGTCGAGTCCCCCGTCCGAAACGTACACTCGACCCTTCGCGTCAACGGTTCCACCGAATGGCAGACCGATTCCATCGGTATAAGTGCGGAGCGGCTTGCCGGTCATTTTGGGCGCATAGACGCTAACGAAGCTGTCCCCCGCGTTTTGACCGCTTATGCCGACGTAGACGTTACCGCCGGCGTCGGTCCAGAGTGAACTGGGGTTCGTTCCGAGGTCACTTACCGTTCGGATGACTTTCGGATTTTTCGCGTACGCGTCGAAGAGAACGACGGAGCCCTCGCCGACCGGATCTTCAACGAGCACGTAGAGGATCTCGCGCGAATGCTTCGCTTTCTGCGGCGGGAGCGACCCGACCGGTATCCGGTTGGGGAGAGCGGCCGAACGCTTCGCCGGCCGCGGTGCGCCGCTGACACAAATGTTGAGCTTCGAGACCGCATTCGAAGCCTGGGGCAACACTGTTTGTTGCGGTGACCCGCCCTGCGCACAACCGGTGAGCGCAACGGTTACGCTCAACGCCGCGCCGGCCGCGACACGAAGACCGGATAGCATCATCATTTCACCTCAAAGATTTCGCGTGAAAAGCGCGCGTCTTTCGCGATATACGGCACGTAGCGGAAATCCCGAATGAGCGAGATTCGGCCCGCATCGGTTTCCAAGACGACGAAGTATGCCGGTTGACGACTCGATGCAGGGCTGAACATCGCGATGGCGGGAACGCCGTCGACGAAGCCGGCCTCGGCGCGAATCTCCTCGGTTTCCAAATACTTGGCATAACGGTCGCAGTAGCCCGCGTCCGCCATCCGCTGCTGCACGCGCGAGACGACGTCGAGCCGCGATTCCTTGCCGAGCAGCGCGCGCAATCCATCCCAATCGTGAGCGTTAAAAAGATCCGCGTAGCGTCGCACCATCGCTTGCTTCTCCCCGGATACGCGTTGCGGCGACTGCGCGATCGTCGCGCGCGGGATGTGGGAGATATTGGTGCGAGCTCTCGATAGCGCCGCCTTGACGGCGCCGACCGTCGTTCCCATCGTATCTGCGGCTTCCTCCAGCGATTGCCCGAGCACGTCCTTGAGGATCACGGCGCTGCGCTGCAGCGCCGGAAGCTCGGTGAACGCGGTCAACGCCGATTCAACCAGCAGCGGATCGACGTTGTCGTCCTCGGGCTGCGCGCGCTCGGGCAGCTCGGCAACGGGCTCTACATGTTGTCGTTCGTAGCGCTTGATATAGTCCATAGCAGTGTTATGCGCGATTCGGAAGAGCCAGGGGCGCAGGTTCGGCGGCTGCACCATCTGGCCGAGAGCAAAATATGCTTTAGCTAAAGTGTCTTGAACGACGTCTTCACCGTCAAAAACCGATCCCGTCATGCGCGCGCAATACCGGTGGAGCTCGGGACGGATCTCGTCGACGAGCTCCATGAACCGGTCGCGCGCTTCCATCATTGCCGGTAACAGCGCGCGCGTTTGGGTTTCCATCGTCATCCTAACGGTTCGACGACGTGACGAGTGACTAATGCCGCGGCTTGGTGCGCAACGGCGTCAGGAGCGCGACGACCCACAAGGCCGTTCCCGCCCCTACGCCGCTCGCCAGCGGCACGAGAACTTCTTCCACCGGCATCATGAAAATGTGCGCCAGCAGGATCATTGGAGAATTCCCTGTGCTGCTTCGACGACCGCGCTCCAGCGGCCATCCTGCGCGGCACCGTACGAGTCGTGCCAGTTCCACCACTTGTAGGGCTCGGTTTGCGGGTAGCCTTCCGGTGAATCTTCCCAAGTCTCTTGACGACCGAGCGGTGTGATGTCGAGGTAATTCCAGGTGCTTCCGAGCGCCTCGTCACCCCGATTGTTGACGAAGTACGTGCGGTATACGATATCGCCGTCGCGGAAGAAAACGTTCGTGCCGTGCCACTCGTCCACACCGAAGTCGGTGTCGAACGTGTCCGTAATCGTATACCAGGGCATCGTCCAGCCCATTGTGGCCTTGAGGCGCTCGATGTCGGGCTGCGGAGCCCGCGACACGTTCGCAAAGGTCGTATCGCGCGCGTTGAGGTGCGCCAGGTGTGCGACTTGATCGGCCATCATCGAGCATCCGCGGCACGCATGATCGGGCCATCCGTACACGCCGGGCTCGAAAAACGCGCGGTAGATGACCAGCTGCCGGCGTCCCTCGAACAAATCGAGCAGGCTGACTTTCCCCTTGGGGGAGTCAAACGTGTAGTTCTTCTCCACGCGCATCCGCGGCATCCGGCGACGCTCGGCTGCGAGCGCGTCGCCCGCGCGGGTCAGCGCTTTTTCTTTCACGAGCAGCTCCAGGCGAGCGGCCTCCCACCGCTCCGGCGAGACGATGGGAGGCATGTTCATCGTGCGGTCAGTCATGTTGCGGTCTCCTTATTGAAAGCGATTCGCCTAGAAGACGACTGACCCGAGGCAAAAGATACGGCCAGCCAGGGACTACATTACATACAGCTGCAATGTCCCGGGATCGACGTAATAGAAGCCGGCTAGAACGTACTCGTTTGGGTACGCGCACATCACGCTGTCATTCGGACCGTAAATGTAGACCAGATTCTGCGGTCCGCATCGAGCCGGCACTAAACCGTAGGTTTGGAAGAGCCACCAGCCGGGGCTGCCCCACCCCGGTTCGACGAAGCGTGTCTGATCCCAGAGCGACGCACCGACGGCGAGCGTGAAAAGCCCGAACGGGCCCCAGAATCCGCCGCCCCAGTAGCCGGAGTTTACGTACCATGGCGCGCCCTGGTTCCACCACCATCGGTTTCCACCGAAGCGCGGATTTATCAGCACGTAGTTGGGCCGCCATCCGTTATTGCGCGCCCATGGCGGACGCGGGCGGTTCGCCCACGACGGCCGATTCCAACCGGCAGAGGGTGGACGGACGTTTGGTGGACGATTCGGTCGCCACGGGTTCGCAGTTGGCCGCGGCGTGGGGCGCGGCGGCCTCATGGTCGGCCGCGGCGTGGGTCGCGGCGGTCTCGTGGTCGGCCGCGGCGTGGGTCGCGGCGGTCTCGACGTCGGTCTTGTGACCGGGGGCGCCCCACTCGGGCGGCTACCCGGCGGCCTCGACGGCCTGGCGCCGGGGCTATTCGTCGGCCCCGGCCTGACCTGCCCGCTGTTGGAGTTCTGTTGCAACGCGCCGGCCGGCGCGATAGACGTTGCGATGAACCAGATCGCTAAGAATGCGGATATCGAGCGTGCTCTCGCCTTCATTTCGGGCCTCCCTAACTAAAGCCTTAAACGCGGCGTGTGACTACAGTATTTTATTCCGCATTCTCACGGAACCCGCCCGCTCTCAAAACCTGCTTTCAACCGCAGCAACAACCCGCTTGAATGGTTGCAACTCCGAGAGAACGCGGCCCATCGACAATGCGTGCAATACGAGAAAGAGCGGTATCCCGAATGTTGGCACCAGTGCCAGCGGAAGCACCGTCATGAGATCGGTGCTCGGATTGACGTGAATCAGCTGAAACGGCGTCGTCGAGGCGAGGAAACCGATGGTGAGCGCCACGGCGAAATCGGCGATCCCAAAAACGTTCCAAGCTAATCCCATCGTTGACGCCGAGCGCGCACGACGCGCGTACAGGCGGGCGACGAAAATAGCTTCGGCTCCAACGAACATGTCGCCTAAGCCGGCAGGCAGCGCGAATATGGGCGGCAGCATCGATTGTGCGAGCAGCAGCAAGAAGGCAAATCCCATGAGCCTGACGGTTTGGATGCCGATCAGGTGCTCTTGCGGAATGTTTTCGACGATCGTCCGTAAACTTGGGAACGCTTTCAAGGCTACGAACGCAACCAGCAGCGGCAGCAGCAATCCGAGCGAAAGCGTTGGAAACGGCACCGCTCCGCTGAATGCGCCGCGCGCCGCAAAATAGGCGGAC
>DASXGO010000246.1:0-4977 GCA_036489055.1 Candidatus Cybelea sp.
CATAACCGCTACGGCGAGCGTGTTTCAGGCGTTGCTCCTTCTTGTCGCAGGCGCCGTTGCACTGTATCAGCTGTTCGAAGTACGCCGCACGGCGCAGTTCGAGGCGACGCGTGTAATGGTGGACCGCATGCTCGATCCGGCCTTTACCACCGCGCTGATGTATGTTATCGAGCAGTTGCCCGAGCGCATGAAGGATGCGGCCTACCGAGAAGAGTTGACGTCATCCCGCAGCTGGGACTTGGCTGCCGCGCGCCACCCGGAGTTGATCGTGCTCGCGCGGCTCGAAGAAATGGGTATTTACGTCCGAAACAGGCTACTCTTGTCCTCGGCGCTCTTGGATTTCGGCGCCGAACTCATTCTGGAGGGCTGGGAAGGACTAGAAGAAGTCGTTAAGCTGATGCGGACCTCGCACCGAAATCCTTATGTCTGGGAGAATGCCCAGTTCCTATATCAGTACGCCAAGGACCGACGCCCCGCGGTCGAAGATCGGGTCGCCAAAAGCAGAGCTACAGGTGCGTAAGCCCGTTTGGCGGACGTTATTAGAAACGTGCTCTTTTCCGAGCGGGCGCGCAGCGCGCCGTCGTCGGCGACAGTGACAACCGGCAAACAGCTTATTTGGTAAAATAGTTTGCGACTAAGTGTATGGCAGGAGGCCGGAATCGGAAGCCAAGGATAACAGTGGATTCGCTGGGCGCCGGCCGGTTTTTCTAACATTTTCTAACGGAGCGGTCGGGAACGGTCGGGACGGGACGGTATCGGCCGGGAACCCTGGGAGCGAAAAAGCCATACAAAATAACGCTATTCGGTAACGGACGGGACTGCCCGGAACCCCCGAGTGTAGGTTCGACTCCCGGCCATCCCAAATCGATTTGGGTGTTTCTAGCGTATCTTTGCGACCTAGCCATTGGCAATCGCGCGGAGCCGTTCAGGCACCGATGAGGAGTTCGCTAAGGCGTGAGGATCTCGTCCAGCCAGTCGTAGACCCGGGCGTTTAGCAGCGATCGATTGAAGCCCTCGACGTGGATACCGGCGCCCTCGGCTGCTGTGAACCGAGCCAACGTTTTCGGGCAACGAAGCGCTTCAAAAAAAGTTTGAGCTCCTGCAGCGAGCCGGTCGTTCTCGGCAGCCGTCAGCAGGGTTGGACAAGTAATGGATTCCACGCGACCCTCGAGCGTGTACTGTTGAATGCTGCGCAGGTAGTCGCGCAAATTATCGACACCGTGCACCCAGAATCCACGCCGCGCGATCGACCAATAAAGATGGCGGTTTGCTCGTTGCATGGCTTCGATTTGATCGAGAAGCGCGTTGTCAATGCTTCCGAGATCTTTGACGGATTCCGGTGAGGCGCCGACCTTTATGAGCATTTGCCGCATTCCGTCGCTCATGCCGAAGAGGCCGGGATCGGCGACGCACGCGGCGAGGCGATGCTCTCCCGAAGCCGCGCGCGGAGCGAGATATCCGCCTAAGCTCCAGCCGATAAGCGCGATACGCTTCGGGTCGATGCCTTTTAATTGCAACGCGAAATCGACGACGCGTGCGATCACGGTTTCCCAGTCCGGCCGAAGATGTACGTCGTGCTCGAAGAGCATCTCGCCTTGCCCCGGGCCGTCGAAGAACAGACAATGATAGCCGCGCCGAGACGCTGCCACTGCCGACGCGAAGTACATTTCCGTGACCGTAGCATCGTAGCCGTTCGTGAGGATCGTAAGGGGTCGCGCGCCGTTTGCATGTGCTTTGGCCGGAAGGAAATATGCCGGAAATGATTGCTCTCCAAACGGTATCCGCAAGGGAAGGACGGGCGGATCCAGCAGCGCAAGCCCCTCGTCGAACGCAGCAATCTGTTTGCGAAATGCGGCGACGAGCCGCGGATCTACGGGATCACCGAAAAGCGGAAGGTATGATAAGGCGTAGTGGCAGCTGGCGCGTAAGAACGCGTCGCGCGCGCTGCTACGCTTGCCGACCGCCAGCGCCGCTCTCCCGCGCTCAATGATCCGGTCGCCGGCTTCGACCCACGCCGTATGGTATTCACCGACGTCGCCATCACCCACGGTCCTCGCGACGGCTTGTACCTCGCCAAAATCTGCACCGCCGTACGGAATGTATCCGAGTGCCCGCGTCCCGAACGCGTCGTGGAGGTCGTCCTTAAAGAGCACTCCCACGCGACAATCCCACCTTGCACTTGAGAAAAACAGAGTTACCGTGAAAGGTTGGAGGGCTAAACGCGAGGCCCTGCCCGCGATCGCTGCCCTCCCGAAGGAGGCAGCGATGTCTACGACTTAGCGCACGACGTTGCCTTCACGTATCACATTTTGTCACGGACGGGTCGGAAACGGTCGGTATTCGGAGGGATGGTTCGGGGGCCAGTGCGGCGGAAAAGTCTGACGGGATAACACTCTTCGCTAACGGACAGTATCGCCCGGAACCCCCGAGTTGTGGTTCGATTCCCGGCCATCCCATGAAAACTGGCCTTATGAGATTCACGGCCATCACCGTGCTAAGGTTGTTTCGCCGGGACCGAGCCAAGCCACAGCGAACGTGCTACGCAGCTCGTCCGTTCAGCTTCGGGAGGCGTCGCCCATGGCATACTTGGTCCGCTTAGCGCTTATTATCGGCGCGGCCGTGCTATTTGCGGGCTGCGTCGGGTCGCAGCTGCCGATCGGCGCACCGCCGTTGGTTCCACAAGCCGATGCGCTGCTGGCACACGCCGGTAAGGCGCAGTACCGAGTGCTCTTTAGTTTCGGAAGCAACGTCCACGCGTATGGCGGGTTCCGGCCGGAAGCCAACTTGATCAACCTCAACGGCACCTTGTACGGGACGACGGCTGGTGGCGGCAGCGGCGGCCTGTACAACAGTTACGGCGCCGTCTTTAGAATCAGCACTTCCGGCAAAGAGAAGGCTATCTACAGTTTCAAAGGCGGCCCTGACGGGGCTACGCCGCAGGCCGCGCTCGTCGCGCTTAACGGAGTGCTTTACGGCACGACGTTTGCCGGCGGTTGGGGATGCGAAAGCACGTACCGCCCCTACAGCGGCTGCGGGGTTGTCTTTAGCGTTACGCCGTCGGGCAACGAAAAGGTGCTGCACCGCTTTGGCGGCCCCTCTGCCCGCGACGGCATCCAGCCTTCTGTTCCCCTTGTCGCTGTCGGCAAGGATCTTTACGGAACGACATATTTCGGCGGAGCCTATCGCCAAGGCACCATCTTTCGCGTGTCAACCGACGGTAAAGAGCAGATAGTTCACGATTTTCACGCTACGACCGCTAACCATGACGGCGCATATCCGATGGCCGGACTCATCAACGTGGACGGTGTTCTCTACGGAACGGCTAGCGAAGGGCAAGGCCGATATTATAACGGCGGCGCCGTGTTTAAGATCACGACCTCCGGCCAGGAGACTATCTTGTACAATTTCGGCGATACTAAAGACGGCGGCCTCGAACCCGATGCGCCGCTGGTCGCCGCTGGCAATCGTCTCTATGGTACGACATCGGCTGGCGGGGCTTTTGGTCACGGCGTCGTCTTTACGCTTTCGACAACCGGCGCGCACGAACACGTAATCTGGAACTTTGGTGAACGTACCAATGACGGCACGACTCCCGAGACGGGCCTCATCTCCATTGGTAATGTGCTTTATGGAACGACGACCGCCGGTGGGAGTAACGGAGGCGGCACCCTTTTTAGCGTGACCACACGCGGAGTGGAGCATATCCTTCACGACTTCGGCTCCATTCCGAACGATGGCTACGGTCAGCCATCCGCCGTACTGAATTTCCGTCACCTGCTCTACGGCACTACTCAGGGCGGTGGCGAATCGCCGCCGAGTTGTCCCTACTCGTATGGATGTCAGTTCGGCACCGTCTACGTCTATCGGCGATGAACGAGCGAAACAATCGCTCCTTCGCTGCACGTCGCTGCGCTTTCAGCATCATCGCCGGTGCATTGCTCGCCGCGTGCGGCCGATCGCCGCCGCCGATTCGGCGCGCCGGGCGCGATGCCGCAAACTGGGCCAATCTTGCAACATATCGGGATAAAGAGGTAAGCCCGAATATTGAAAGGGATATTTACATGAAGATTTTCTCAAGATGTTCTGCGCTGGCAACCTGTGCACAGTTGCAATACTCGCGGGTTGTGGCGGCAACATCACGCAACCAAATCACCCTCAATCGTTGTCGAACATCGCGCAACGACCGATGGGACGCGGCACATTTAGGGCGCACTATTCGGGAACTTACAAAAACGATTCATGTAAAGGCAGAGGTCTTTGGCAATTTCGAGGAAGCGGTAAGGGGCTCTTTATCAAGTCGAGCACGGAGCAAGGCTACATAACTGAACAGAAGGCGGGTATTTACTGCAACAAGACAACGGGTCAGGCGACGCTTACGAACGCGCGCGGAGACAGTATCACAATGTTGCTGAACGGCTACCACATAGGGTTGGTCGGGCCATGCCAGGCCGACGGCTCTAACGGTGGTTTGATCGAATACAAGGTCACGGGTGGCACTGGGCGGTTCGTCAACGCACGCGGTCACGGGAGGCTAAGATTCCGCTGTTCCGTAGGCATCAAAGAACCATACACCGACCGTTGGAGAGGAACGTTCTCCTATTGACTCATTGCGCTCGCGAGACCGCATCGCATCCGCCTCGCCTCGCAGCGCCGCGCTCGTACCCGGCTTAGTCTCGCGTTGATGGCGTAGCGCGCAGCAGCACAGCCGCCTATCGGCGCGCCGGGCGCGACGGCACAAAGCGGCACCGCGGCGGAGGAGCTCAGCCGGATCGTGAAAGGTAAGCGGACTTCGGCGCGCGGGCAATAATAGTTAAGGCATACGAATTGGAGGCCACGCCCGTGGATACTTCGCTTGGCTACCGCTTAGCATCGCTGACGATTGCGTTAATGCTTGCCGGCTGCTCGTACGGGTCGCAGGCATCACTGCCCTCAATGCAAAACTCCGCGCCGCTGCGCCAGCTCACCGATGGCGTGAAG
>DASXGO010000261.1:0-13285 GCA_036489055.1 Candidatus Cybelea sp.
GTCTCGCAGGCAAAGGGCGGCGTGCTGGTCTACGATGACGATCCGCTGCGCATCCAATATCGACGGGACGCCAGCGTCAGCTACGAAACGCCGGCGGGCGATGCGGTCTACGCCGAAGACGAAATTCGCGCCGGGGGCGCGCTCGAGAAGGGGCGGTCCTCGAAGCTTTGGCTGATACTTTTCACCGTTGCGCTCGGTTTGCTCGTAAGTGCGAAGTGGTACGGCGTGATGGGCTTCGGCGTGAGCTTCAGCATACTCGCTTGGATCGCCGGGACGGGTCTTTATGCCGCTAAAATGCGCTGGCCTACGCTGTGGGGTAACCCGCGCGGTTTCCGGCTTGACGCGGCTTTTGTTACGATTGTCGTCATTAGTGCGACCGTATATTTCCTTGCCTGGGTCCCGGATTTGGCGCGTCACTCTGCCGATCCGAACGAGATCCATAACGTGAACGATATCGTCTATCGGCAGAAGTCGATGTACGACTACCACCATAATCTCGTAGCAACGCATCCCTACTCATCGAGGTGGTTCGAGTGGCCGATAGACTATCTCCCCATCGCGTACTTCTATCAAGATCATCGAAAAGATCCGACGAATCCAAAGGGTTGCTGCGTCTACGAGATCACCTCACTACCGAATCCCGTAATAATGTGGTTCGGCCTGGTTTGCGTCCCGTTCGTGGGCGTCTTGGCGTGGCGCGAACGCAATAAAGCGTACGCGCTACTGGTCGTTACCTATTTGTTTCAGTGGCTTCCTTGGGCGGGATCGCCCCGCTTGACGTTCGCGTATCATTTTTACGATAACGTACCGGTGATTTGTTTGTGCAACGCCATCATACTCCAGCGCTTTTACCACTGGGCGAAGCAGCGCGGTGAGTTGCCGTGGCTGGGGGCCGCGGGAGTCGGCGCGTACGTTGCCGCAACCGCGCTCAGCTTCGCGTTCTTCTACCCGGTCCTCGCGGCACATCCGATTTCGTGGGCCGCCTGGCACGCACGTATGTGGTTCCCAACCTGGATTATCGGGCCCGGCTAGCGAACGGCCGAGAAAGAGGTTTTCAAATGTCGGGACATTCTAAATGGCACAACATCAAGCTGAAGAAGGGTAAGGTCGATGCGCAGCGCGGCGCGCTCTTTACCAAACTGAGCAAAGAGATCATTCTCGCTGCAAAGTCGGGTTCGCCGGACCCGGAAGCTAATTATCGGTTGAAGATGGCGGTCGAAAAAGCCCGCGAGTTCAACATGCCGCAAGATAACATCAAGCGCGCGATCGGCCGTGCATCCGGTGGGAGCGGCGAGCGCGAAATCGAGGAGATCCGCTACGAAGGATACGGCCCGCACGGGCTCGCCGTTGTCGTGGACGTCGCGACGGACAATCGCAATCGCACCGCAGGCGAGTTGCGGTTTCTCTTCAGCCGGCACGAAGGCAACTTGGGCGAAAGCGGCAGCGTTGCATGGATGTTCGATCCCGTCGGCATCGTTGAGGTCGATCCCGGCGGGAAGTCTGAAGACGCATTCATGGAAGAGTCTCTGTTCGACGGCGTCGAGGATATCGAATACGAACCGGATCTCGCGCTGATCTACACGCAGCCGGCGCGCTTAGCCGGCGTGCGCGACGATCTGCGCGCTCGGGGCGTAAGAATTTCCGATGCGTATCTCGGCATGCGTCCGAAGACGAAGATCGAGCTGAAAGGCAGCGAACTCTCCACGGCGCTTGCATTTCTCGACGCGCTCGACGAGCATGAGGACGTGCAGCGCGTCTTCAGCAATCTGGATTTTAGCTGCATCCCGGCTGAGGCGCTGGCCTGAGATCTTCGCTGCAGGAGTACCTGCCCCGCGATTGGGTCTTTCCGATCGTGCTCGTGATTTTCGTTACGGTCGTGGTCTGGTACGGCCGTCAAATTCACGACTTTCTTTCGCCTTCTGCGGCGACCGTTACCGTTCCGTCGTTCATCGGCCAGACGCTCAACGACGCGAATGCCGAGATCGGGCGCTTGCATCTGACGTCGGCGGTCGTCGATCACCAGCTGAGCGACCGGTACCCGAAAGACGTCGTCATCATGCAGCGCCCGCAAGCCGGTGTCGCGGTTCGCCAGGGACGGCAGATCTCGTTTATCATCAGCGACGGCATCATCGCCCGCCTTATGCCCGATCTGCGCTATCAATCGATGCGCGAAGTACAGCTCGACCTCTCGCGCGCGCATCTGCAGCAAGGCAAAGTGACGTACGTCCGCAGCGACGTCGTGCCTGAAGACCATGTGATCTCGCAAAATCCCGCGCCGCTCATGAGCGTACACGAAGGCGACACGGTCTCGCTGGTCGTCAGCCGCGGAGGGCGCACCAACATTATCGTGCCCCACTTCGTCGGCCTGACGATCGATCAGGCGCGCGATCTGGCGCTGAGTTCAGGCATCAAGCTCGGCCAGATCGTATGGACGCCGCTCGGCAAGGACGGGCCGCCGCACGGCATGGTGGCACGCCAGAATCCGCCACCGAAAGCCAAAATCGCCTCCTACGACCCCGTGGCGCTGCAGGTGAGTTCGGGCCCGAACGAATCCGGCTACATTCTGCGCCAAGTGCACATCCTGGTCTCGGTTCCCAACGGCGACGACACCGGCAGCGCGCAACAACAGCTCGACGTACGGCTTGCACTGACGGATGCGACGGGTCGCTACGACTTCTACCACGCGTTCGCGGTACCGGGACAAAAGCTCGACTTTACGGTCACCGCCGTGGGTACATCGCTGCTCGACATGTACGTCAATGATAAGCTCGTCGGCGAGGAGCGTCTCGGCGTCGAACCACCCAAGGTCTACAGCAGCTCGCATCCCTCACCGACTCCATCGCCTTAGTTGTGTCATCCTGAGCCCTTCGACTCGCTGCGCTTGCTCAGGACAAGCGAAGTCGAAGGGCGCGCGCGGAGCGCGCCTTTCGAAGGGCGAAGGTGGAGGTGTGACGCTCTTTGCCCCGTCGCTGCTCTCCGCCGACTTCGCGCGTATCGCCGAGCAGATTTCATCGGTGCAGAGCGCCGGCGCCGAGTATTTGCATCTCGACGTGATGGACGGGCGGTTCGTGCCGAATATCACCTGGGGGCCGAAGATCATCGGCGATTTACGAACGCTCTCGCCGCTGGTATTCGACGCGCACTTAATGATCGTCGAGCCGGAGCGGTACGTCGACGATTTCCGCGAGGCGGGCTGCGATCGCATTACGTTCCACATCGAAGCGACGCCGCACGCACAGCGTTTGCTGACGCACGTGCGCGATATCGGTGCGAAAGCCGGGTTGGCGATCTGTCCGCAAACGCCGGTCGAGATGCTCCAAGACGTGATCGAAGATTGCGACACGGTGCTCGTGATGAGCGTCAATCCGGGCTTTGGCGGCCAGAAGTTCATCCCGCGCGCGCTCGACAAAGTGCGCGAAGCTCGCGCCCTCATCGACCGGCGAAATCCGCAATGCCTCATCGAAGTGGACGGCGGCGTGGGCGAAGAGAACGCTCGCGATCTCGCGGAGGCCGGCGCCGACGTGCTGGTCATGGGCTCGGCGCTCTTCAGCAGGCCGGATCCGGGAGCGGAGTTGCGCCGGATCCGCGCATTGCTCGCGTGACCGAAGACGAACTCATTGCCGCAATAGAAACAATCCTGGCGGGTCATCCTGCGGCACGGCTCAGGATGACACTGGACGATGCCGCGGTGTGGCAGCCGTCGCGTTCCCATCGCAGCGTTATCTCCACGGATATGCTCGTCGAAGGCGTAGATTTCACACGCGAGCTCATGTCGCTCGAGGATGCCGGCTGGCGCGCGATGGCGGCGAACCTCAGCGATCTCGCCGCGATGGGCGCGCGGCCGGTGCTCGCGACGGTCGCACTCGGCTTTCCGCGGGAGACAACGAAAGTGGAGGCCCTCGATCTGTACCGCGGCCTTGCCGATTGCGCCGCACGTTATAAATGCTCGATTGCCGGCGGCGATCTCTCGAGCGCACCAGTGTGGACGATCGCAATTGCAGTCGTCGGTGAAGTTCGTCAATCGAATGCAAAGCTGCGCGCGGGCGGGCGTCCCGGCGACGTGCTCGCCGTTACGGGCCCCCTTGGTGCTGCGCGGGCCGGGCTGCTCGGCGAGGCAGAGGGATTGCAGGCGCTTCGGCGTCCGGAGCCGCGCCTTGCCGAGGGACGTTTTCTGGCGGCGAGCCGCAACGTTACGGCGATGATGGATATCTCCGACGGGCTATCCACCGACGTTGGCCGGCTCGCGACGGCGAGCGGCTGCGGAGCCGAGCTCGATGCGATTCCGGTTGCAGCCGCCGCCCGCGCGATTGCGCAGGCGCGCCGGGAGAATGCCGAACGCTTCGCGCTAGCGGGCGGCGACGATTTCGAATTGCTCGCGGCCATCCGGCCCCGCGCGTTCGCCTATTTGTCAGCGCGGTATTCCAAGCGTTTCGGCCGGGAATTGAAAAAAATCGGCGCCTTACGCGCCGAACCCGGTATCGTTTACGATGGTGAGCTAATCGAGTCTTCGGGCTGGGATCACTTCGCGGCTAGCGGGACGCGCTAGGCGCGACGCGTGACCCGGTTCGAGCGCAGGCAGCCGGTGCAGACCTTCGCCGTCCGGTGGACGCCGCGGTCGTCGATGCGCACTTTCTGCAAATTCGGAAGCCAGCGGCGCTTCGTCTTGTTCATCGCGTGACTGACGTTATTGCCCGCTTTCGGACCCTTACCGCAAATTTCGCACCGCTTAGCCATAGCCGGCCGATAGTATCACGTGGCCCGGCCGCCCGTCCAGCGTCAAAAGGGTGACTATAGGCAAGGATTCCGGGGGTAGCTCCAAAAGACGCGCCCATGAGCCGAGCGCGGATAGTGGTCGACGCAATGGGTGGCGATCACGCACCCGGCGAGATTGTCGCCGGCGCGCTATTGGCGGCCGAGGAGTTCGACGCCGAGATCCTCTTAGTCGGCGACGAAGCGCGCGTCCGCCCGCTTCTGAAGGGGCGCGCCGCCCAGCGCGTGCGCGGAATTCACGCACCCCTAGCAATTGCCATGGATCTCTCGCCGTCGACGGCCGTTCGCAGTTGCGCGGGAACGTCGCTCGGCGTCGCCGTTGGCTTGGTCAAGCAAGGCGAGGCCGATGCCGTTATCTCTGCCGGCAACAGCGGTGCGTTCCTCGCGATCGCGCTGATCAACCTGGGCAGGATCGAGGGCGTTTTGCGGCCGGCGATCGCCACGGTTTGGCCGGCGCTAAACGGCCCGACGGTCTTGCTCGATTCGGGCGCCAACGTGGATTGCAAACCCGAGTGGCTCGAGCAGTTTGCGATTATGGGCTCGGCGTACGCTCGAGCCGTGCTCAACATCGCGAATCCGCGCGTCGCGATCCTCTCGGTCGGGGAAGAACGCACGAAGGGCAATCAGCTGGTACTCGAAGCCGCGCGTCTTCTCGAAAGCGCGCCGGTAAACTTCGTCGGTAACGTGGAGGGGCGGGACCTCTTTCACAACCACGCCGACGTCATCGTCGCCGACGGCTTCGTCGGCAACGTCGTGCTCAAGACCGGCGAAGGCCTGTTCGCCGATCTCGCGCATGTCATGCGCGACACCTTGTTGGGCGGAAACGTTCTCACGAAGATCGGCACGGCAATGCTCGCTCCGGCGCTCAAACGGCTGCGCAAGCGTTTCGATTACGAAACGTACGGCGGCGCACCGCTCTTGGGATTGCGAGGAAACTGCATCGTGACGCACGGACGTGCGAGCCGAAACGCACTCAAACACGCAATCGGCGCAGCCGTGCAAGAAGTCAACCACGACGTTGTCGGGAAGATCAGCGAGCTTATGGTACCCCATCTCGCCGCGACGTAACCTGTCCGGCCGCCATGCTCGGCGTCTACGTTCACCTCCCGTTCTGTCCGTATCTTTGCCCGTACTGTGACTTCGCGAAATGGCCGCTGCGCGGTAGCGCGGCGCGCCGCTATCTCGATGCCCTCTACGCTGAAATCGCGCGCGAACAGCCGGCGCGTGCGGCGACCGTCTACCTCGGCGGCGGAACTCCGAACGCGTACGATGCGGAAACGATCGCACAGCTGCTCGGGCGGCTCGAGGGCCGTTTTTCACGCGCCGCAGAGATCTCGATCGAACTCAACCCCGAACTGGTAGGCGACGGCGATTTTGCTACCTATCGCGCGGCGGGCATCACCCGCGTCTCGATCGGCGTGCAGTCGTTCGAACCGTCCGAAATCCGGACGCTCGGACGTAAACACACGATCGCCCAAATCCAACGCGTCGTAGCGCTCGCGCGCGCGGCACGAGTGCAATCCCTCTCGCTTGACCTGATCTTTGCCGTTCCGGGCCAAACGGAGGCGAGCTGGCGCCGCACGCTTCGCGCGGCGATCGCGCTCGCACCCGATCATATTTCCGCTTACGGTTTGACCGTTGAAGAAGGAACTCCGTACAGCGCGTGGCGCGCGCGCGAGCCGCACGCATTTTTGGACGACGAGCGCGAGGGCGAGCTCTATGCAATCGCAATCGACCAGCTAGAATCGGCCGGCTACGAGCAGTACGAGATCAGCAACTTCGCGCGCCTCGGGCATCGCTGCGCGCATAATGTGAACTACTGGGAGAACGGTGAGTATTTCGGGCTCGGCGTCGGTGCCGCATCGTTTCGGGGCGGCGTGCGCAGCGTGCACACGCGTTCGCTCGAACGTTACGTGACGGCGGCGCTCGACGGCAGACCGATTCCCTCCGAAGCCGAGCGGCTGGAAGGTCGTAAGCGGGCCGGTGAGGCGATTATGCTCGCATTGAGGACGGCGCAAGGGGTTAGCTTGCGCGCGTTCAAAGAACGTTATGGCATCGACGTTATGACCGACTATGCGCCCATAGTCGCGCGATTTTCGGACACCGGATTGTTGGAGCGTATTGGAGATAACGTGCGATTGACGCGGCGGGGAAGATTTCTGGCCAACGATGTCTGCGGAGCTTTCATAACATTCGAGTAACCACGAACGCGCTCTCCGAGACCCTGTTACGCGCCGCATTCGTCATCGTCTTCGGCGTGGCGGGCTTCCTCTTGGGCCGCGAGGCCTACTTCAGCTTGCTCTCGCCGCACTTTGCGAACGAGGGGCTTCAGGTCGCCTGTCTGATACTTTCGCCCGTGGTCGGCGCGATCGTCGGCGCACTGCTCGCGCCGCTCGCACAAGCGCTCTTCGAAACGCAGCTTCGCCAGGCCGAAGGAGCGATGGAGCGGCTCACGCCCGCCGAAATTGCCGGCGGCGCCGTCGGCCTCATCGTGGGGCTGCTCATCGCTTTTTTGATCAAAGGCATTGCATTCGAGCTAATCTCCGATTTCGGCCGTGCCGGAACGTACATCGCGATCGTGCTCTATCTGATCGTCGCCATCTTTGCGGCATATTTGGGCGCGCGCATCGGCGCCAAGATTCGAATCGTTCCCTTACCGCGCAGCGTCACCGGCGCCGTCTCGGATGGACTGCCGAAGCTTGTCGATACGTCCACGATCGTGGACGGCCGGATCGTCGAAATCGTCGAGAGCGGCTTCTTGGAGGGCGAGCTGATCGTCCCGCGCTTCGTTCTGCGCGAACTGCAGGCGATTTCGGACTCGGTCGATCCGCTCAAACGCACCCGCGGACGTCGCGGTTTCGACGTCCTGAGCCGCTTGCAGGAGCTTGCCGCCGTTCAGATCAGCGAGCGTGATTTCAACGACATGGCTCCCGGAAACGTGGATGCGCGACTCGTGCGGCTCGCGCAAGAGTTGGGCGCGAAGTTGGTTACCAACGATTATAATCTCAATCGCATCGCCCACGTTGAAGGCGTTGCCGTACTCAACGTCAACGAGCTCGCCAATGCGGTAAAGCCCGTCGTGCTTCCCGGCGAAGAACTGCACGTCGCGGTCATTCGTGAAGGCAAGGAGTTCCATCAGGGCGTCGGCTATCTCGAAGATGGAACGATGATCGTCGTCGAGCACGGACGCCGTTTGATCGGTGAGGAGACCGACGTCATTGTCACGAGCGTCTTGCAGACCGTTGCCGGCAGAATGATCTTTGCGCGCCCGAAGCGTGAGGGCGTCGCTTCTTGAAGTGGGCGGCCGTCATTGTCGCGGCCGGACGCGGGACGCGCCTCGGCGCACCGAAACAGTTTTTGGAGCTCGCCGGGACGCCGATGGTCGGATGGTCGATCGAAAAATTCGCGTCGATGCCCGAGATCGGCGAACTCGTGGTTGCAACGGAGCCCGAATCGCTCGATCCGATGCGCGCGCTCTGCGAACGCCTCGCCTCGGGCCGCGCCTGGTGCGTCGTGCAGGGCGGAGCGACCCGCCAACGGAGCGTCTATCAAGGTTTGCGCGCCGTTTCCGATAAATGCGACGCGGTGCTCGTCCACGATGGTGCGCGGCCGCTCGTCACGCTCCATGACGTGCGCGCGGGAATGCATGAAGTACGCGTTGGGCGTGCCGCGTTGCTCGCGACGCCCGTGGTCGATACCGTTAAAAGCGTCGAGCTGGACTCGCTCCAAGTGCTCGAAACGCTCGACCGCTCCCGGTTGTGGGCGGCGCAAACGCCGCAATTCGCGCGCACCGCGGAGCTGCGTGCCGCACACGAAGCAGCGCGCCGCGATGGTGTCGAGGCGACTGACGATGCGGCGCTGCTCGAACGCGCCGGCGTAGCGGTCGTGGTCGTTCCCTCGACAAGCGAGAATTTCAAAGTAACGCTCCCCGCCGACGTCGACCGCGCCGACATCATCCTGAGCCGCACCGTAATATGACCCGCATCGGCCACGGTTTTGACGCGCATCGCCTCGTTGATGGGCGGAGCATGATTCTCGGCGGCGTTCGCGTACCGTTCGAGCGCGGACCGCTCGCGCACTCCGACGGCGACGTGCTCGCTCACGCGATCGCCGACGCGATCCTGGGCGGAGCGGCGCTCGGCGACCTCGGCGCACACTTTCCCGACACGGAAGCGAAATGGAAAGATGCCAACTCGCTTCAGCTGCTCGCGCACTGCGCGGCGGTCGCGCGCGACGCTGGGTTCACAATCGAAAACGTCGACGCGACGGTCGTCGTCGAGCGGCCGAAACTCGCCCCGTTTCTCCAACGGATGCGCGAGAACGTTGCGGCGCACCTCGGCCTGTCGATCGATCGCGTGAGCGTTAAGGCGAAGAGCAGCGAAGGAATGGGTTATACCGGTGACGGCACCGGCATCGCCGCTTACGCGGTCGCACTGCTCGAGAGTGCGTCCTAGCGGTGCCCCATCAGTTCCGAACCGAATTCGAAGGGAGTCCGCGGCGACCGCATCGTGGTATCCATCGCGGAGGACGCGCAAGAGCGCACGGTCGACGTTCCCGACGACTTTGCTAAATCCATGACGAAGACGCAACGCAAGGCGTATGATTCGATGTCGTATACGTACCGCAAAGAGTACGTGCAATGGATCGAGGCGGCGAAGAAACATGAGACGCGCCTGCGGCGCATCGCCGTGGCCCGTGCTAAGCTGGACGAGCGGGCGAAGGCCGCGCGCGGCCGCACCCCTTGATTGACGCCCCGGGTTAAACTGTTGCAGATGCTCTTCGACGCCGTCCTGGCCGATCTGAAAGCGCCCCTCGAACGAGACCCCGCCGCGCGGGGGTGGCTGGACGTCGTGCTCTCCTATCCCGGCTTCCATGCGCTCGTTGCGCACCGCCTCGTCCATCCGCTCCAGCGTGCCGGCGTTCCGATTCTGCCCCGTTTTCTTGCCAACGTCGCGCGTTTTTTCACGCAGATCGAGATTCATCCGGGCGCCGAGATCGGCAAAGGAATTTTTATCGACCACGGGTCCGGTATCGTCATCGGCGAAACGACGCAAATCGGCGATGGCTGCACGATCTATCAGGGCGTGACGCTCGGCGGCACGAGCCTCTCGCACGGCAAGCGTCATCCGACGCTCGGGCGTAACGTGACGGTCGGCGTCAACTCCAGCGTGCTCGGCGCAATCGTCCTCGGCGACAACGCCAAAGTCGGCGGCGGTTCCGTCGTCGTCAAGGACGTGCCGGCGAACGCGACCGTGGTCGGGGTACCGGCGCGCGTCGTCATGCAAGACGGAAAACCCATTCGCGCGGTCTCGCAGCGGCCGCAAGTCGACATGCCGGACCCTACGGCCGATGCGCTCTCGCGTCTGCAGCAAAAGATGGCGCAGCTCGAGGCGCGCCTCACCGAGCTCGAGCAAGGCGAGGCAGCGGGAGAAGAAGCCTGGAGCTGGGTCATCTAGCGAAGGGTGAAACTCTACAATAGCCGCACGCGGAGCGTCGAGGCATTCGAGCCTTTGCACTCCGGCGAAGCGCGCATCTACGTTTGCGGCATGACCCCGTCCGCGCAGGCGCACCTCGGTCACGCGCGCTCGTTCCTTTTCTTTGACGTGCTGCGCCGGTATCTCAAACACCGCGGGTTTCGGGTCGATTACGTGCAGAACGTCACCGACATCGACGACCGCAGTATCAACGCCGCGAAGGCAACCGGAGAGTACTATCGCGATATCGTGGATCGGTACTACGCCGAGTTCAAAGATTCGATGCGGAAGCTTGGCGTGCTCGAATACGATCACGAGCCTTACGCCACCCACTTCATCGAGCCGATCCAAGCAATGATTCGCGAGCTCATCGCCGCCGATCACGCCTACGTTACTCAAGACGGCATTTATTATCGCGTCGCGGCGTTCGCGAACTACGGCAAGCTTGCGAACCGCAACGTCGACGAGCTCGAGGCCGGCGCGCGAATCGAGATCGACGAACATAAGGAAGATCCACTCGATTTCGCGCTCTGGAAGTTTGCCAAACCGGGCGAGCCCCGGTGGCCGTTCGAGCCGTACGGCGAGGGCCGTCCGGGTTGGCACATCGAGTGTTCGGCGATGTCGCGCGCGCTGCTCGACCCCAGCGGACAGGGTTTCGACATCCACGGCGGCGGCGCCGATCTCATCTTCCCTCATCACGAGAACGAGATTGCGCAGAGCGAGCCGCTGATGGCGCGTCCTCCGATGGCGAACTTCTGGGTTCACGGCGGACTCCTGCTCTTCGAAAATCGCAAGATGTCCAAGTCGATCGGTAACTTCGAGCCGCTTTCAGAACTGCTCGAGCGCCACGATCCCCAAGCGATCCGCTGGCTTTTCCTTCAGACCGGCTATCGCAAGGTGATGAATTTTACCGAAGAATCGATTGGCGCCGCGGCGATCGGGTTGGCGCGCATCAAGACCGCGTATCGCGCGCTTGCGCCGGCGACGGACGGCGAGCCGATTCCGGCGCCCGAACTCGACCGCCGCATGGAAGCCGCGCTCGATGACGACATGAACACCTCCGCGGCACTCGCGGTACTCTACGATATCGTCAACAACTCGACGCCAAGCCGCGAAGATTTGGCGTATTGGCTCGGCATTCTCGGCGTTCCACCCAACAAATCGTGGCTGGAGGAACCTACCGTGGAGCTGGCGCCCGACTTTACGGCACGCATACGGGATGAACTGGTAGCGTTGGGGGTCGAGGCAGACGCCGCGCTGCCGACCGCCGAAGCGGCAATCGAAAAAATCATCGCATTGCGCGACGACGCGCGCCGCGCGAAGAATTGGTCCGCATCGGACAAGCTGCGCGACGCGCTCCAACGCTGCGGCGTGGAGCTCAAAGATTCCAAAGAAGGCACCACGTGGACGGTATCGTCGTGACGGAGGTGTCATCCTGAGCGGAACGCGCGCGGCGCGTGGAGTCGAAGGGCGAAGGGTCGACTTCGACGATCTGATCTACGGTATTCACGCCGTCGGCGAAGCGCTCGATGCCGGCGAAAAACTGCGCCTGATTCACGTGGCGGCGGACCGTTCCAAAGATGCGCGGCTTCGCGCGCTCCTCGCGCAAGCCAAAGAGCGCAACATCGCCGTTCGGTTCGAACGGCGCGATTTCTTCGAACGCATCCCATTCAAAGCGCATCAAGGCATCATCGCGGTCGGATCGCCGTTTCCGTACGCGTCGCTGCACGATCTGCTGGCGCGCAAACATTCCGGCGAGTCGCCGAGGTTGATCGTCGCACTCGACCATCTCACCGATCCGCACAACGTCGGTGCCGTGATTCGAACGGCCGAAGCCGCCGGCGCGGACGGCGTCGTGCTTCCCGAGCGCCGTTCGGCGGGCGTGAACGCGACCGTTCGCAAGGCCGCCGCCGGAGCCGCCGCACATCTGGAGATCGCGCGCGTCTCGAATCTCGCCGACGCGTTGCGCGTGATGAAAAAGGCGGGGTTCTGGGCGGTCGGCGCTGACCTCGGCGCGGAGGCGGTCGATTTCGCCAAGGCCGACCTCAACCGCGATCTCGTGCTCGTCGTCGGTGCCGAGGGGACCGGGCTTTCGGCGCTGATAAAGCGAGAATGCGATTACTTAGTCAGGTTACCGATGCGAGGAAAGGTCGCCTCGCTTAACGCCTCGGTGGCTGCCGCTATCTTGATTTATGAGGCCTTAAGACAGCAAGAATGCTCGGTCCGTCCTTGACGAGGGAGGGGGAACCTCTTATATACTTAGCCTCGACGTGCCGCGCCCGACGGGCTGCGGCCTGCGCATGCGGCTCGTCTTACCACGAGGCAGATAGAAAATTATGGCAATGACCCATCCAGCGTCGGATGGAGTGGACTACCAGCAAAGGGTCGACGAAGACCTCGTCGCCATCGCGAAGACCGGCGACAATCTCGCGATGGAATACCTGCTGAACAAATATAAGAACTTCGTCCGCATTAAGGCGAAGAGTTACTTTCTGATCGGCGCCGATCGCGAGGACATCATCCAGGAAGGGATGATCGGCCTTTACAAGGCGGTCCGCGATTTCAAGGCCGACAAGCTTTCTAGCTTCCGCGCCTTCGCCGAGCTCTGCATCACGCGCCAGATCATTACCGCAATCAAAACGGCGACGCGGCAGAAGCACATCCCGCTCAACCAGTATATTTCGCTCAACAAGCCGATCTACGACGAAGACAGCGAACGCACGCTGCTCGACGTCATGGCGTCGCAGAAGACCTCCGACCCCGAAGAGCTCGTCGTCACCCAAGAAGTCTCCGACGACATCCGGCAGCGCATTCGCCAAAATCTTTCGGAGTTGGAATCGCAAGTGCTCGAATCGTATCTCGAGGGCAAGAGCTATCAAGAAATGGCGCGCGATCTCGGCCGCCACGTAAAGTCCATCGACAACGCGCTTCAGCGCGTCAAGCGGAAGATCGAAAAGAACCTCGCCGAGTTCGAGTTTCAGTAAGCTATGTGTCACCCTGACCCTTCGACTCGCTGACGCTCGCTCGGGAGAAGGGTGACT
>DASXGO010000263.1:0-2298 GCA_036489055.1 Candidatus Cybelea sp.
CCCCACGGCGTGCTCGTCGGCAAGTCGATGATGTTGTGATCCGCGTCGATGTCGGTCGCGCCGCGAATGAGATCCTGATGCGCGGTAAAGCTGCCGCTGCCTTGGGGTTGGAAGAAGTGATCCGCCAAGACGTACTGCTGCGCCATCGTCCAATACGGCTTAATCTGCGCCGGATTAACGTACTCATAGACGTAGGTCCCAGGCGAATTGCCGACCGGAACGGTGTCGAAACCGTCCATACGGCAGCGCCCATTGCGCCGGAGGTCACAGTCGGTCTTCCAAAACGTGTAGGGGTTACGCGGATTGAGCGGGCTGTAGAGATCGGCCTCGCGAAGCCGCCGCGTTCCGTTGTGAGTCTTGCCGACGCGCGTACCGTCGGCTCCCGGAAACGTTGCGAATAGGTTATCGAACGTTCGATTCTCTTGGACGAGAATGACGATGTGATCGAAATAGCGGCCTTTCGGCGACGGCGGCAGCGGCAGGAACGGAGCAGAACCCGACGAGCCCGCGCCGCCGCACCCGCTCGAGAGCATAAAGAGCGAGCCGGCGAATGCTAAAACGCGGACGTTAAGAACGACCCCGGCCCGGCAGCAGAAGGCCATCATCCAAAGTAGCACGGCGCCGAGGGTTAGACCTTTGAAGGTTGCTTGCCGATCCGAAATGCAACAATCACGGCAGCAGCCAAGGCGGCCCACGAGGGCAGCTTGATCGCAAACCAGAGCGGGTCGTGAGTGCTTCGTCCTTCCGCGTAGGCGCGCCATTCGTTCTGCACTAGCTCGTTAGGCGCGTAGACGCGCGGCAGGCGCAACGGAGCCGGTAAGTGCGGCGGATGAAGCTCGAAGAGATAGATCATTGCCGCGATCGTGCAAAGTGCACCGGCGGCGACGCGCAGATCGACGCGCAGGCGTACCAGGATCACGAGGCACACGAACAGACTTGCGAGGAAGAGCTGCTTTTCGCCCCAGACCAGGATCCACGGAACCGATAGCGCGCAAAGGGCAAGTGCGCAGATAACCCGCAGCCGTCCTTGGAGCGCGGTCGCGAAGATGAGCGTCGCCGGTAAGGCGAAACACAGCTCTTCGGCGTGAACGAACGTCCCGCCGAAGACCGAGAAGAGCGCCGGCACGAAGAGCAGGAGTTCCCGCCGCTGCAGCGCTCGGCTCGCTCGCGGTGCAAGCGCTAAGCCGGCGACGGCGAGTGCGACGTACCCCAGCGTTCCGGCCCCACGCGCGGCGTCTCCACCGAGGCCGAAATAGGCCGCTGCGTACGTCAGGCTGTATTGATACGGAAAGTGCAACTCCGCAGCGGCGTGCGCGGGCAATACCGCCGTGACGTACGAGACTATTCCCGCGGGACCGATGAGGAGCAGCGAGCAAAGAAAAAGCGCTAGCAGCGTTGCGACGGCGGCAGTGCGGGCGCGCGGTACGAAGAGCAGCGCGGCAAGGATGATGGGCACGCCCGCGGTCGGCTCGATTGCGGTGAGCGCTGCCAGAATCCCGGCGAGCGGTTCGCGTTTACGCGCCAGCGCAAGCCCGCTGCCGGCCAGCGCCAGCAGCGCAAACGGAACGATTTGCCCGGTATTGAGCGACATGTAGGCTGTCGAGAGCGCTAACGATGCCGCGGCAACTTCCCACGACACGGCAAGCGCGCTCAACGCCGCGATGCAGAGCGCGACGGCCGCCAAAATCGCGATGCCCGCCGCCACGCGCGTCGCGCCGAATGGGACCTTCGCGAGTGCCATAAAGGGGAGAAAATCGTACGGCGGCTGGGGCGCAGGGGCCGCGACGCCGGGATTGCTCTCAAAGAGCCGCGCGCGAAACGTGTCACCTGCGTTCGCGCGGTGCTCGCAGGTGCGCAGCGGCTCGTAGGTATACGGGCTCTTGCCGTGATCGAGTGCGTCGCCGGCGCAGTAGAAATCCGCAAGGTCATCCATCGCGTGCCAGGGCGCAGCGGCTCCAAGCCTGCCCAGATCGCGGAGCGCCGCAACGCCGAGCAGAAGAAGGACCAACCCGACGGCGAGTCGCCGAGGATCGCGCGGCATCACGCGTTTGCTGGTTGCCGCGGCACCTGCAGAGCGGCCCAGCACGCGGCAAGCAGCGACCCCAGTGCGATCCAGGTCGGCATTTTAACCAGCAGCCACGTGACGTTTCCGCGTCCCAACTGCTGGACGTACGCGCTCCACGCGCGCTGTGCAAGATCCGCAGCGGAAAAACTCCCGATCGTCGTCGCGAGCAGCGGCGGCGGGGGTGCGAGCTCGAGCAAATAGATGACGGCAGCGGTTGCCAGGAAGAGTGCTAT
>DASXGO010000267.1:0-3583 GCA_036489055.1 Candidatus Cybelea sp.
CGGTGTGCGCCGCGCAAGCTTTGGCGACTTCTTCCATTTGCTTGCCGACGCTGCGCGCGGTCGCGCCCATGTCGCGCAACAGCTTGCGCCCGATCAGGTCGAGCGATTGAATGCCCGTTGTTCCCTCGTAGATCGTGATGATGCGGACGTCCCGGTATTGCTGCGCAATCCCGGTCTCTTCGATGTAGCCCATGCCGCCGAAGAGCTGCAACGCAGTCGAACAGAGCTCGACCGCGCTCTCGGTGCACCACCCTTTGACGACGGGAATCATCAGCTCGACGAACGCTTTGTGCTCCTTACGGACTCTCTCGTCGGGATGGCGCTGAGCGAAGTCGAGCGAGGCAGCGGTGACGTACGCGAGCCCGCGCATCGCTTCGATCGTCGCCTTCTGCATCATCAGCATTCGGCGCACGTCGGGATGCTTGATGATCGCCTCGGGCGTCCGCGAGCCCGGCTTGAGATCGCGTCCCTGTACGCGCTCCTTGGCGTACTCGAGCGAACTTTGATACGCGCGGTCGGCAAGCGCGATGCCTTGTACGCCGACCGAGAATCTAGCCGCGTTCATCATGATGAACATGTACTCGAGGCCGCGGTTCGGCTCGCCGACGAGGTAACCGACTGCGCCTTGGCCTTTCTCGCCGTAGTTGAGCGTGCAGGTCGGGTTACCGTTGATGCCGAGCTTATGTTCGATGCTCGCGCAGACGACGTCGTTGCGCTCGCCGAGCGTGCCGTCGGCGTTGACGAGAAACTTCGGCACGATGAAGAGTGAGATACCTTTGGTGCCTTCGGGCGCATCGGGCAGACGCGCAAGCACGAGATGAATGATGTTCTCGGCCATGTCGTGCTCGCCAAAGGTAATGAAGATCTTCGTTCCGGTGATGCGATGGTGGTCGCCCTCCGGCACGGCGCGCGCCCGCACTTGCGCGAGATCGGAGCCGGCTTGCGGTTCGGTGAGGCACATCGTGCCGGTCCACTTGCCCGAAACGAGGTTTGGAATGAAACGCTTCTTCTGCTCGTCGGAGCCGACGAGCTCGATCGCCTCGATCGCGCCCTGGTTGAGCAGTGGTCCGTTCGCGAAACCGATGTTCGCGGCGTTCCACATTTCCAACGTCGGGCCGAGGAGAATCTGAGGCAGACCTTGTCCGCCGTACTCGGCGGGCACCGGCAAACCTATCCACCCGGCGTCGGCGAATTTCTTATATGCCTCTTTGAAGCCGGGGGGCGTCGTGACGTCTCCGTTGCTCCAGGTGCAGCCCGCCTTGTCAGCGGTTCGATTGAGCGGATCGAGTACGCCCGAGGCAAACGCGCCGGCCTCCTCGAGGATCGAATTGAGCACGTCGAGCGTCTCTTCGCAGCCCGGTAATGCGGCGATCTGTTCGATACCGGCGAGTTCGCGCAACGCGAACTGCATGTCACGCAGCGGTGCTCGATAGACACTCATTTCTTACTCCTTTTAAATCTCGCCCGGACTTCGCCCGGGCTCTGGCGCTACGCCTCGCTTCCATCACCTTCCCCCACGGAATCTGGGCTGCGCGCCCCGTGGTGACTATCGCCCCACGGGACCCTTGGCGTCCGCCTGATAAATCATACAATATTAAAAATAATAGTTCAAGCAGGCGGAAGGTCGCGACACTTTCGCCGTTTGTTGGGAATTAGAACTTGCATTAAAAGTCACTGCCTGCTTGCGCGCAACCGTGGTGCCGCAGCGTATCTTAGTCAGTACACAACCGTATTTCGCAAGGAGATAACACCAAACGATGTTCCTGCTCTCAGTACTTCTCTCGACGGTTAGCTTTGCACCAGCGATGCAACCCCGTGCGCCGATGATGGGCGCTCGAACCGGAATGATCCAGAGCGATATGATCCCGGACAGCACCTGTAAGCCCGGCGCCATCTGCGCCTCAAAGAAAACAACGGTCGGCAAGGGCTGCTTCTTCAACAACTATTGGAAAAAGGGTAGCACCGGCGGCACGCCGCTTGCCGTCAACGTCACCGAAACGGGGTCCAGCACGACCTACGTCTACTGGGTGAACAACACAAACCAAAATATCGGCATCACCGGCAAAGCGAGCGCGAACTTTTACTGCCCGTAGGCACGGTTCGCGTTTGATCTGAAAACGGCGGGTTCGACGACCGGGCCCGCTTTTTCACTTTCTGCTCGGCCGGGCCGGTGGTATAGTAGCAGCGATGAGCGCGCAGCCGCTGGATCTTCGCATCGCGAGTCTGGAAGGTTCGTACCACCAGGTCAGCGACCGGCTGAACAGCATCGATCGTCGCCTCGACGGCTTCGAACAGAAGATGGAGGCGCGCTTCAACGGGCTGGATTCAAAAATCGATCGCGTTCAGTGGCGCATGACCGCATTGATCGTCGGAACGTGGATTAGCGTAATAGCGACGATTCTGTTCCACCGCTAAATCGAGTGCGTCCACGAATTCCAGTACGACTGGGGGACACGTAACGGAAGCGGAGCCTTCTTAGTGCTCCGGCTTTAGCGTAGGCACACCGGTTTTGTGGCCCATAAACTAAGGAGGCGCTCGGGTGCGGCCCGAAGCTTGCCTGCCCAATGGAGGACCGAGGCCGGGATCAAAGCTCGCCGGATTTCGGGACGCTCCTTCGACACTACCGGCTTGCGGCCGGGTTATCGCAAGAAGCGCTCGCCGAACGCGCGCGAGTAAGTTCAGAGGGAATCAGCGCGCTGGAGCGTGGGTACCGGCGCACGCCTCAGCGTGAGACGTTAGCGCTTTTGGCGGAGGCATTACAGCTCACCCCGGAGGAACGCGCGTTCTTCGAGGCAGCCGCGCGGTCAAACTCAGCGCGACGTGGCGGCGGATCGGTCAGCGTTGGACCTTGGCAGGGGGCCGGTGCGTCCACGCTGCCGATTGCGCTTACTGCTTTCATTGGACTGACGACGGAGACGTCCGAAATCGCCGCGTTGGTGCGCGAGCACCGGCTCGTTACGCTTGCCGGTCCGGGCGGCATCGGCAAGACCCAGACGGCACTGCGCGTCGGAAGCGCGCTGCGCGAAACCGGTGAAATCCCCGTTTGCTTCGTTCCAATCGCGCAGGACGCTACGGGTCGGACAACGCTGGAAACGTTGATCCCAAATCTAAAAGACAAGCCGCTGTTGCTCATTCTCGACGGCTGCGAGCCCTTCATCGACGACGCCGCGAAGGCGGCGCATGCAATATTGAGTGGATCGACGCATCTGCGAATCCTCGCGACAAGCCGGGAACCTCTGCGGGCCGCTGGGGAATACGCGTATCGGTTACCGCCATTACCGGAAGCCGATGCGGTGGCGCTGTTCGTCGACCGCGCCGTCGCCATCAATCATCAGTTCGTATTGAGCGACGAAAATGCACCCCTCGTCGCGCAGATGTGCAAGGAACTCGACGGAATCCCGCTAGCGATCGAGCTCGCCGGCGCGCGTATGAACGTTCTGTCGGCCAGCGCGCTCGCGGAGAGGCTCTCGGCGGCGCCGGAACAAGGAATGCGTGCAACGATCGACTCGAGCTACGATCTCCTTTCCGATCAGGAGCGGCGCGTCTTTGAAAGGCTCTCGACTTTCCGGGAAGGCGCGACGCT